>NZ_JAVJRX010000184.1:0-127616 GCF_040219735.1 Coleofasciculus sp. G1-WW12-02
ATTGATAATTGACAATTGATTAATTGGGTCTAAGACCTCTTCGTTTACGAAGAAATTAAAAAAGATTTTCCTTAATTTCAATCCTCTTCTTTTAAGGAGAGGTCATTATCCATTGTTCATTATCCATTGTCAATTTGTGAATCATTTAGAAGTGTCTCTGTGATCAGTTCCTCTGTTCAGGTACTTATTCGTTGACGTAAGGATTAACAATTTTAGCCCAGTTGAGGTATCCTTTGCCGTTTAAATGCACGCCGTCAACGGTGTATAGGGGGTCTAATTGTTTCTGGTTGTTGGTAAAATGTTGATGTAAATCAATGTAGGTATAGGAAAATTCGCTGGCTAGGTTTTGCAGGTGGCGATTGACGGCGATAATATCTGAGTTGTTAACTTTGATGGGATATTGGATAGTGTTCATGGGTAAGAGGCTTTGAATAAAGACTTGAGTTTCTGGGGTTTGCTGTTGAATTTTCTCTAGGATAAGTCGATAGGTTTGGGCGATTTCGGTGGCGGATTTTTGTTCATTCCATAAGTCATTGGCACCAATCATCAGAAAGAGTTTTTGGGGTTGGGATGCGGTGATTTCATCGAGGCGATTGAGTACGCCGTCGGTGGTGTCTCCAGATATGCCGCGATTGCGGATATTGGTGTTTCCCAGGAGTTCTGCCCATTCGCCTTGATCGGTGAGACTATCGCCGATGAAGATAATTTCTGTTTCGGAGTTGGGGAGTTGTTCAAACATCTGTTTCCGGATATGGTGATAGGTTGATTGATAGGTGTTGCGACGACGGGGGATTTTTACGGTTTGTTCGATTTGTTGATGAAAGGGGAGTTTACTGACTAGATAGGGAATGCCGCCTCTGCGAATGATTAAGACACTGAAGACAGTAATAAATAGGAGGTTGAGGCTGAGGGAAACTCCCAGCAGGAGAGGGCTTTTCAATACCATGGTGAATATCTTAGAGGTGGCTGAGTAAGTGGTGGTTATCGGGACTAGATTCGGCTTGTAGTAAGGGATGGGAGCCCTATATTTTGTTGGGTTTCACTTCGTTCAACCCAACCTACAACTTAAATGACGAATCAGATATTATAAGATTAATTATTGGATCAGATGTGAGGGATAAAATTGGCGACTGTGATTCCATCAGAAACGTGCTATTGGCTGAAAAATGCTCGTGTGCCAATCTCAATGTTACAGGTTGAGGATGCGTCGATTCTGGAGAGTCGAACGCCTGATGGGTTGTGTTTGGTGGATATTCAGGTGGCTGAGGGGAAGGTGGCGCAAATTGTGCGGGCGAATTCTGTGTGGGTGGGAGATGGGGCGGTGGTGGATGTGCAGGGGGGACAGGTTTGGGCGGGGTTTGTGGATTTGCATACTCATCTGGATAAGGGGCATATTTGGCAACGCACGCCGAATCCAGATGGAACGTTTGATAGTGCGTTGGATAGGGCGAAGCAGGATAGTTTGCGGTATTGGCAAGCTGAGGATGTTTATCGCCGGATGGAGTTTGGGTTGAGGTGTAGTTACGCCCATGGTACTCAGGCGATTCGGACTCATATTGATGCGTTTGGGGAACAGGCGGGGATTAGTTTTGGGGTGTTTAAGCAGTTGCAGCAGGAGTGGGCGAATCGATTGGTTTTGCAGGCGGTGGCGTTGGTGTCGCTGGATTATTATTTGACGCCGGAAGGGGTAAGGTTGGCGGATTTGGTGGCGGAAGTGGGGGGTGTTTTGGGTGGGGTGGCGTATATGAATCCTGATTTAGAGGCGCAGTTGAATCGGGTGTTTCGGCTGGCGCAGGAACGGGATTTGGCGCTGGATTTTCATACGGATGAGACGGATGATCCGGAGTCGATTTGTTTGAGGAAGGTGGCGGAGGCGGCGCTGCGGTGTCAGTTTGGGCGACAGGTGGTTTGTGGACATTGTTGTAGTTTGGCGGTACAGTCGCCGGAGGTGGTGGCGGAGACGTTGGCGCTGGTGAAGGAGGCGGGGATTGGGGTGGTGAGTTTACCGTTGTCGAATCTGTATTTACAGGATCGGAAGTTGGGGAGAACTCCTCGTTGGCGGGGGGTGACGGTGATTCAGGAGTTACAGGAGTTTGGGATTGGGGTGACGTTGGCAAGTGATAATTGCCGTGATCCGTTTTTTGGGTTTGGGGATCATGATCTGTTGGAGGTGTTTAATCAAGGGGTGAGGATTGCCCATTTGGATGGGTTGTATGGGGAGTCTCCGGCGATGGTGACGAAAACGGCGGCGGATTTGATGGGGTTGGGGAATGTGGGGCGGATTGGTGTGGGTTTGGCGGCGAATTTGGTTTGGTTTAAGGGGCGCAGTTATAGTGAATTGTTATCACGTCCTCAGTGCGATCGCGTGGTGATTCGCGATGGGATGGCGATTGATACGACGTTACCGGATTATCGGGAATTAGATTTGTTGGGTTCGTAGTTAGCCCGCCAGGGATTCAAATCCCTGGCTCAAAGCTTAAGTCGTCTAAAGACGACTGTGTGGGTTTTTCCTTGTTTCGTTTCAATCCCTGATAGGGATTATAGAGGATTTCGACCGGTCAGCGTGCAGGGGTTGGTGATCCTAATCGATAGTTTCAATCCCTGATAGGGATTATAGAGGATTTCGACTCCTAAAAGAGTTACTGGTGTATTGAATGAATTTGTTTCAATCCCTGATAGGGATTATAGAGGATTTCGACTTACTGTAATTTTGTTCTTTGTTGAGCGGAAACTAGTTTCAATCCCTGATAGGGATTATAGAGGATTTCGACGTTAGCCCAATACTATGTACTTGATAATTAAGTAATGTTTCAATCCCTGATAGGGATTATAGAGGATTTCGACCCTCCTTCCCTTGTCAAAATCGGATCTGCCGAAAGTTGTCTCGTTTCAATCCCTGATAGGGATTATAGAGGATTTCGACGAGGATCGTTGAAAAAGCTATAGGTAGATTATTAGTTTCAATCCCTGATAGGGATTATAGAGGATTTCGACAAAAGTGAATTGATACTTTTATGGGCGATTCGTGTTTCAATCCCTGATAGGGATTATAGAGGATTTCGACGTAGGTCGTAGTAAGCCCGGATACTCAAACGATTGTTTCAATCCCTGATAGGGATTATAGAGGATTTCGACGCAGATTAGCAGCACCCCCAGAGGGTGAACCTTGTTTCAATCCCTGATAGGGATTATAGAGGATTTCGACTCAGCTCAGATAGGGTGTACTCTTCTATGGTAAGTTTCAATCCCTGATAGGGATTATAGAGGATTTCGACGAGCTGGTGGCAGGATTTTGTTGATGTCTGCGGTGTTTCAATCCCTGATAGGGATTATAGAGGATTTTGACCTTTATGTCGTGGCAGGGCGATCGGGGATGGGGAAGTTTCAATCCCTGATAGGGATTATAGAGGATTTTGACAGCGTATATGCTGGCTTCAGCGTCAGCATATAAAGTTTCAATCCCTGATAGGGATTATAGAGGATTTTGACCACATCCGCAGGTACAGACGGCGATTCTGGCACGGTTTCAATCCCTGATAGGGATTATAGAGGATTTTGACAGAATGCAGCCACGCGATCGCACTTGTACGATCAGTTTCAATCCCTGATAGGGATTATAGAGGATTTTGACGAGATCAAAGATCAGAGAGAAGAGAATATCTTCTAGGTTTCAATCCCTGATAGGGATTATAGAGGATTTTGACTGCCGACCTCTGAAACGCTTACTGTATTTGATTTTCAAGGTTCGATTGCGACAACCTCCTCTAACTATAGCATTTCAGCCCTCACTTTTGACAACCCCCGCGAACAAAAAAGTCTCAAACCCTTTCTGAATCAGCGTTTCAGCTTTTGCGACAACCTCCTCATTCGCGAAAAAGGCTGTATCCCTGACTCAATAAGGAATACAGCCTCAAATTTTGACTCCTCGAAAAAAACACCTACTGGTTGTCGCATCAGACAAAGAAAATCGAACTATCCCGAAGTGCTTCACCGCCGATGCGCTCAACCTTGCCTTGACAGCAGCCACAGAGGAAATAGAAGCGAATGCTATCCTGATCCGGCTTAATCACCTTATTCAGACGCGATCGCAACTTGGCATACTGGGTATCACTCAAACTGCACTCAAACACACTATACTGCATCCACTGCCCATAGGACTTAAGAATACTGTGTATTTTCGTCCGGCGCTTATCTTCGGAGATATCGTAAGTCACAACAACATACATCATCAATACAGGACTAACGGTGGATACTTGTCAATTTCTCCCATTAAATACTTCGCCAACAGTCGCGCCTGGATTTCAAACGCCTCCTGATAGGTACATTTGCGCCCTAACACCGGATGCTTAAACTTAGATTGTTTCTTTTGTTCGTATAACTTCAGAAACTCCCGCCGCCCTTCTGGAGATAAGTAAACCACATCACTCAGGGGTTCGCTGACAAAATCATCCGGCTTGAGTATCCGCGAATTAATCGCTTTGAGAATACTCCCATCCACGATTAAGGGGCGAAACTCTTCCATCACATCCAATGCTAAACTGGGACGACCATAATGTTGGCAATGAAGATAGCCCAAATAGGGGTCAAATCCGACAATATTCACCGCACTTTGTATATCATGGCGCAGCAGGGTATAGCCAAAATTTAATAACGAGTTTACCGGATCAGTAGCGGGGCGATGTCTGACTCGAAACTTAAACCCTTCAGCGCGAATTAGCTGATTAAACACCTTAAAATATGCTGCACTTCCCGCCCCTTCTAATCCGCGCAAGGAATTAATTGTCTTGGTTTTGTCTAAGGAGGTAATCGCCTTACTAATTTGAGTGATGGCTGATTTTAATGTCAGTTCTGGATATTCGCGCTGATTGCGACTGAGTAGGGTGCGATAATTTTTCAGTTTTCCCCGAATAAATCCCCGGACAATATGCAGCGCTGATTCCGATTCCCCAGCGGCTTGCCATTGGGCTTTCCGCACAAAGATATTTTTGGTCATTTCCGGTTCCAATCGTCCCAGATATTTCCCGGTTCCGGTGATAAAAGTTAAGGGGATTTTGCGGTCTAATAGTTCTGTAACAACGGCGGGAGATACGGTTGCCCGTCCGCAAATAACTATCCCATCCACTTTAATTAGGGGGACATCCAAGAGTTTCTGTTTGTTGGCTTTGACGCTAAGACGTTCATCGGTTTTGCCGATAAATGAATCATCTTGGGTAATGTAAACGGTTCCCATAATTTTTGTCCTTGTTTTGAATCGTGATGATGGTGGTAAATCAATTGAGTTTTGACCTCTCCCCCAGCCCCTCTCTATCCCCCCTTGCCCCCCTTTGAAAGAGGGGTGGTAGAGGGGTGGGAATGGGGCTAGGGAGTTAGGTTTTTAATTGCCTATTTCCCTGGGGATTGGGGCGGGTTTTATTTTATCTCGGTTGTGTCAAAAAGGATGGTTGTAAAACCCGCCCATACAGGAAAATTCAAACTTTTTTATTCCTCCTCCCGATACCGCCCCACCTTATCGGCGGCTTGGGGTAAACATTGAGGATAAAAACTGCATCCTTTACAGCGTTTACTGTAAATGGGTTTTGGCATTTTCCCAGTTTCTAGTAACTCAGTAACTGATTCAATCGTGTCCAGGGTTTCCTGTCGCAATGCGTCGGAAATCTCTACGAATTGCCGTTGATGGGAATGGGCATAATAAACATAGCCCCGACTTATAGATTGTCCCGTCATTTCTTCTAAACACAACGCCTGGGCGCACACCTGCAATTCATCGTTATCCCATTCCCCTTTCCGCCCCCGCTTATATTCCACGGGATAGAGTTCACCAGATTCTGATTCAATTAAATCTGATTTACCTATCAGGTGATACTGTTGAGACTTCAGCCAAATTGCCCGAATTTGCCATACTTCCTCCCGTTGCGCCTCGCCTAAAGTATGGACGCGATCGTGTAAACTGGTTCCTTCAATGGTATAGTGATTCTCAATAAATTCTCCCGCACAAAACATCCGCCAGCAACGGTGGGGACAGTAGGTATATTGGTTGAGAGAGGCGATGGAAATGTAATCAGGATTATTCATTATTTTTACCTATAAATGGTTGGTATTTTACGTTGAGATCCCCCTAAATCCCCCTTAAAAAGGGGGACTTTTTCGGGTAAGTTTTCCGGTTTCCCTCTTTCATTTTCCGGTTCCCCCCTTTCAAAGGGGGGCTAGGGGGGATAAATAAAATTAGGGTTGTAGGGGCGTAAGGCTTGCGCCCTTATTCAATTCGAGAGGGATAGTTTTACCGTCTTGTATTAATCGGGGCGGGTTTATTTACTTAAGGGAGTTGTAGCATAAGTTAACGGTAAAACCCGCCCCTACAAAAAAACCCTTTTATCCAAAAGTTTGAGCGAAATATTGCTACGAATTTATTCGCCTCACCATCCCCATTCCCATCGTTGTTTTCCGCCCCACACCAGAATAGAGGGCAAAATCCGCTAAGGCATTAATCTGCTGAATTGTCTCCGAGTCAACTTCCCCCATAATCCGAAAATTCATGCCCCCAATACAGCCAATAAACTTACTGCGAGAATCGGCAACTAATTCTGTATGAATATCAAAGAAACTGGGAAAAATATACTCAACCAATGTTTTGGGGAATTCTATGCCACTATATTGATTCCAGCGCTTAATCAAACTGTTACATACTAACTCCCTTGTGGGTAAGGCACAATCATATTTACTCTGACGAAATGCCGTGGGGGTAGAGAAGGCAAAATTCAGGGCGCGATCGCACGTTGACGCTTGGTCGTATAATTGCTTATAACTGAGAGCATTTGCCCAACATCCAGGCATTCCTTTTTGTGGTGTTCCCAGGATACTGGTAATCTGCAAATCAGCAGGACCTAAATGCCAAGGTTGTTCGGGATTCAGGTTTAGCCACAAGTGAGTTAATTGGCTAAATAAGGCATCATCTAATAGAGAAATCCGCCACCAACAGGGAGTACCCTGGGGAATTGGTTTATGGTGTTGCCATTGTAGACTAGCGGAAGCTGTATCACCCCGATGCTGAAGTTGTAGGGGACTCAAGGTAAAGGCTTTATCGGATTTGGCTTCATGGAGATAATCGCCTAAGTTTCTATCGACAGAACTCACCAAATTAAGAAATAGGGCGTGTAAATGTCGTCCACTGAGAAACTGGGTGGGAATCGGGGATTGGGGAAGCAGGTTTAGAATTAAACTATGAGGCATGAAAATAACCTATTATCGGGGTATTTGTACGGGTACGGCAGTGCCGTTCCCCTACCTAAGGTATCAACTAAAGCGATACTGCATCAGCCCAGGAATTTTGAGACGATTAAATCGGTAGTATTTTCCATGTAAACTTACCATTTTGATCAGACTTACAGGAGGCATATTAATCACGTCATAACGGGTAACACGATGGGAAAACATCACATCTAACGGGTTGAGAGGATAGGGAAATATAAAATCTTCTTCCCCCCCAGATAGTTTACTCTCCTGGGTTTCTACAATCTCCACCCGCGCCTTACTTGCCCATTTCCCTAACCGAATCCAGGTGGGTAAGGTTAAAGGCTTCTGGCTAATCAAAAAGCCCTCAAATCGACTTTCTGGGGCAATTTCTTTTGCCCTGCCAAAACTGGGAATATTTTTCTGGGTTTTCTTCATCTCAACATGATAGCGATTGTCGGCATATTTCCAGGTATTGAGAACCGACGCATGATAAATGCTGCGGGCGGGTGTGATATAAATCCCTTGCTGATTCAAGGGGGTTAATTGTGCCTGATACTGGGGAACTTGTTCGGCACAAAAATAGCGATAGGAATTCTCTGGGGGAACGGTTGTGGCATACTTTTCACTATCGACTAATCCTAAAGCATAGGAGAGGGCATAATTGTGTAGCACAGGTTCTGTTTCATAGAGTCTGCCAATTTCACGAGTGGCGAAATAGAGACTATCGTGTAATTCTATTTGATAGCGGTAAATGATTGCCATAATGTTAATGGAAATTGGGGATTGGGGATTAGGGAACGTTAAGAGATCCCCCCTAGCCCCCATCCCCCCTAGCCCCTGCTTTGAAAGGGGGGAAAAAGGGGGGGACAAGATATTCTTCAACGTTAACGTTTCCTCTAAAAAGGGGGGAACAAGATATTTATCAAAGATTACCCTAAAAATAGAGGAACAAAATATTTCTCAAAGTCCCCCTTTTTAAGGGGGATTTAGGGGGATCTAAACGGGGAACTAGGTTGAACTGACGTTGATGCCAATGCCAGCCTTGTGCCCCTACGTCAATTGGTAGATTTAGCTTTCGCCTTTTTCTTGGAACTAATGTGTTTTTGGGCATAGTCTTTGGCTTCAGCATCGGCTTGCTGTAACACAGATTTAATCCCGGCTTCATTTCCGACCAAGGTTTTCACCTCATTTAGCAGCGGTTGAAAATCACTGCCAATATAATCGGTGTGGACAATAAATTCTTGAATCATTAACTGTTCAATGGCGGTTGTCGCGGCGTCTATTACATCCTCTTCAGCTAAAGGATCAAGGGTGAGTAAGGTATTTTTTGCTTTCATTTGGTCATAAATTGCCTGAGTCCAACGTAAATTACTGGTAATCTCCCCATCGGCAAAAATAACCCCCATTAATTCATTTCTGACTCGTCCAGTGCGGGTAGTTTGTGCGCCATAGTGACGGGTGCGGAGGATATTATTAAATACATACAAAAAACTTGCCTCTGTGGGATCTTTGAGGGTGACAATACTGGGAAAAAAGACTTGGGGGCGGATATGATCCTGTTGATTAATTCGACTGGTGACTTCTCCGGGTTTAGAACCTTTTTCTCCTTTGGATGTCATTGTGCCATTTTCAAAGGGCGCATTCAGGGTAAAGGTTTCGTGAGATTCATCAAAGGGGGTAATGGAAAAGGCTGTATCAACGATAACTTTCGACTTTTCTGAACCCGAATCACCAATGGCAAATCCATAGATAATACAGTCCGGATTATCCATGGCAAAACTGACGTTATATTCACATTCGTCAGCCGTCATTAAGCCATAGTTTCGCAGTAATTCGCGCCCCACTAAGCGTTCTGGAGTAGACTGTTTCCGCTTAAACATGGAGAGGCGACTAATCGGGGTTTTATCTTGAATCCCTGCCCGCACTCGCGCCTTATTCAGTTCGCCATCGGTTTGAAACAGAGGATAAGATTCAGTAATCCGAATAGTCAGAAAATGAACATATTTTCCCATGGGTTTGTAGGGAATCTCTGAATGAAATAACTTTGTGTCGATACTTTTGATAAATGGCATTAATTTTCTCCTAAATAGTGAGTAGTAACTAAAAAAAGGTAATGTTCAACTAATCATCTTTAACTTATTCCTCCAACTCGATAAACCTTTCCCTCGAACCTGTTAAAATCTCTGCGTACCTCTGCGCCCACCTCTGCGTACCTCTGCGTTAAAAAAATAATTTTGGTCATAAATTAACCTCAACCCTCCCTAACTCCATCCTCTGTTAATTCCTCCTGGCGCTGACGATTTTCTTTATCATCTTCCAGGCGATACAAGAACTCACAGGTATCGCGAATTAAATTAATTTGTCGCCCAGCTAACCGGGCGCGATCGCACGAAAAAGATTTCTCAAATACTTCCACCACAAAGTATTGGGCAAATTCTAAAATTGCCTCCCGTTCTTTTTCCCGATTACTAATCACCCAGCGCCCTTCAGCGGTTGATCCATGAACCCGATCCATCAGTTTAAATACTTCCGCCGCTACCGCCATAACTAGGGTTTCACCATGAAAGACAGTACTATCCGCTTTAAGAATTGTATCAGCAGCAATATCAATGGGTTTTAACACGGCATTTGCTTTGGGATTATATCGCTTATTTGCCCGATAAAATTGGCGATACAGTTCCATCAACCGCTTGGGATGATTGAGACTCGATTGTTCCGTCACGATTAATTCCTCCAGTTCAGAATCATAATAGCTATAGGGGTCAAAACAAGGGTAAAATTGATAGGCATAGAGGCGAATTTTATTCAACGGTGCAGTATCATGGCTTTGGCTACGAACCCAACGGTTGAGATAACTAAACACATAGAGAGGGCTGGTTTCAAAATCTTTCGCCAGTTCAGTTAATCTGCCCCAATTTGGGTCATACCCAGACTTACCGGATTTAGCATTAACATCCAAATGAATCCCATAAGCGGCTGTAAGACTATTCAACGGTGCGGGATGCTGCAACCCGTTCTCTGTCCAGCCTTCTAAGATATAGTCTAAGCGGAAGCGATCGCGTCTCACCAACGCCCGAAATGCTGGGGGCGCACTATCCAGAAAAACCGTCTCTTCAAACGCCGCCCCATCAGTAAAGGGTGGAATGGGAGACTCAGAAACTACCGTTTTTACATCCAGAATCATCGGAAAAGCTAACGCTAACCAACTCGGCATTACCCACGACTCCGTATCCGTACTATCGCGCCCCGGTGGGATTGCCATGAAGTAAAATGTCATCGGTTGATCATCAGGATATGCCAATTTAAACGTGCGATCGCGTCCCGGTTCAATGGTGTCTTGAATCAGAAACATATCCACATTCTGATAACGGCTACGGCTTAAATCTGCCCTCAACTCCTGACTAATAAAATGATTGCGAATCTGAGTATTAAACCGAGTTTGAGCAATCCCACTATATGCCCGTTTCAGAAACCGATTTGTCTCTGGAGTAAAATAATAGGTGGGATAAAAATAGAGATAACGATATTTCCCATCCTCAAACCGTTTACCCACCGCTTGGGTTTGGTTCATCAAGATTTGCCGCAACATCATCTCAATTCCCGCAATACTAGAAATATTCCGCTTGGCATTAGAACCCCCCAGCATTTGCTTATTCGTATACACCTGGGGCGTAAACAAAACCGCCGATTCTATCTGTTCAATTACCGTATAAGCAGAATGAGAAATCGAACAGATTAATTGTCGCCCTCGCCCCGGTTTCTTCGCCGCCTGATAACTGGCAAATTCCTGTAAAAATACATCAACCGTCGCCTTGTCATCTCGATGACTGGGTAACATTACTACTCGTTCCAACCAAAGCCTTAAATCATCCCAGCCATCGGGTAATTCATACTGAGACACAAGCGGCTGAATTAACTCAGTTACATAGGCAATTAATTCCTCCCCCGTTTCTCGAATGGTTTCAATCCCCGGATTCTTTTGCAGATACTTCGCCGCCAAAAAATACCATGGGTATGGAACCCCGCCTGTATTCCCTTTCAACTTCTGCTGCTTCAGTTGTTGATTAATCTGCTGAATCTCCCGAATTGGCGACAAATAATCACCCAAATGCCAATACTCAGCCAGCTTATGGATTAAATCCAGATGGGGAAGTTCTGGTAACTGCTTATCCTGCTTCCGCGCCGCTTCAATTTGACTCACCCGTTCCCCCCAAATCTTACGACTGACTAAATCACCAAATTCTGCTAATTGATCAATGCGGATATCATCGCCAAATTTAAAGTCATAATCGGCGGATAAGATTCCCTGTTGCTGAAATTTAATCAGGTTATCACTGCGACTCTTGGCGACTGAGGGTTTATTCGGATTTAAAATCCGCAACGTCGCATCTAAGGCTACATTCATTAACCCAGATTCATCAAAGAATAACTGATAATAGTCTGCATATTTCATCCCCTTCCCATCGCGCCCAAACCCTGTTTGTCTCAGGCGCAATTGTTCCCGACAGAGGGATTTAATCGTGGCGACAACTCTATCGGGTAAACCATCCAATGAAATCTCTGGCGCGTGACGATGTGCTAGATAAATTACCCCGGTTGGTAAATAAAGTAACGGTTCATAGGGACAATGATTACCTGGGGCAATTTCTGGTTGGGTTTGATAAACCTGAATTAAGGCATTATTTACCACATTAGTTAATACTCCCCGATTCTCGGCAATACTGTGATATGTAAATGTCAGTTGTCCATCACTGAGGCTATGAATAAGTTCCTGAAGTCTAGGGTGTTCCGCGTCTTGAGGATGCTTCACAATCGACGCCAAGGAGTCAGCCAGACAGGTTAAATCAGACAAACAGCGCAGGGTGCGATCGCGCAATACGGGATTAAGTCCATATTCAGAAAAGTTCCAGTTAGTATCCCAGCGCCGTTGAGCATTATATGCCATGATTAATAAATCATCAATATACTCAGAATAGGTGTCGGGATTCTCTGGATTAATCAAATAATCTAATCCCAGTTGGCAAACTTTATCCCCAATAATCTGCCGATGCTGTTCTAGGGGTAACTTGCGACAATCTTTGGGGACATCTGGGAACTTTTCAAAGTCATGAAGAATAAACGCGGCGATGACTAAGCGCCGTTCTCGTTCTCCCACGACTCGTTTAATGGTTGTATCTAGTTTTTCTAATCGCTGTTCAATTAAATTAGCCGGAAATAAACCATTGAGTAAATGAGTATTCAGGGATTGATCTGCCGCATTATCCCGGCGTACTTTTTCTTTCCCTGCGGCTTCTCGCTGTTGATCTAGGTGATCGAAAAACTTCCCCCCTTTTGCGGTTACGCCAATGGCGAATTGTAAGAGATTTGGTAAAACATACTCGCCAAAATCCCGGATCACGGGGTCATCCGGATTCTGTGCTTGAATCGCCTCTCGCAGTAGAGTTAGGGTGAGTAAGGATTGTGGGGTTTCAACGGTGCGATTGGAGGGTTCTGTATCAAAGCCTAAGTCGTCATCGTCTAACCAATCATCATCGGGTTCTGGGGTTATATCGAATAGGGATAACTGGTTAAATTGCTGAGATTTTTTCGTCATATTTTACCTCAATTAATTGGGGGTTTATCTATCTTTTCGGGTGTGTTAGCAAGGCTTAACGCACTTTGATCACGATAGGCGATGGTGTTAAGACAAAACATAAGCAAATTGATGTCACAATCATTACCTGTAGGGACACGGCACTGCCGTGCCCTTACTCCTAATTGGAATTAAGGTATTCAGGAATAGCGCCGATTGTTTTAACCCGCCGAGTTTGTCGTCAGCGTTTCGGCGTTGATGGCGCTAAAGCGCAACTACGAAAGAACCTCAAGCAATCCATACCTCACCCCCCTCACCCTGAAACCGATACGCCAAAGTATCCAGTAATAGCGCCGATTGACCTAACGCGATCGCATAAGGGGCTGTTGCTTCGTGTACACTATACTGGTCGCTGATGGGATAGATCTGAAAGTGCATCGGTAAGCGTAACCGTCGCCTCACTTCCACCACGGAGTACCGCAGTACATAACTGACTAATCCCTGCTTTTGCAACCGTTGGTTAATTGCACCCACCCAGAGGTTATCCGGTTGCCAAACTTGAATCCCAGTGAGTACCTGCACCTTGAACGCCTCCGCAATGGGTTGTAAGTCCCCCGGATAGGTAAACTTCCAATTTAATCGTTCCTCCCGATAGGTGTGCAGTTTCATAAACCCCAGACAGTATTCAAACCTCCCCTTGGCAATCGGTTGTCCGGTGTCTGTGGCTATCTGCTGAAGTGTCCGTATAAATCCGGTTTTTGTCCACCATTCAATCTCTAAGTTACCCAGAATTCCGGGTAAGTCGTAGGTTTTAAATCGATCAACGGGATTCTCTTCAGTGATGTCATAGAGTCCACATTGCAATACACTCACCCCCCGAAAACTAGCCGCATCTTCAGCAATCGGATTCCCTTTCTTTCTTGACAATTGCTGCCAGTCTTGCGCCCATTCCCGAATCCGCCCAGCCACCCGGCTTAACTTAGTATTAAATACGGCTTCGCTGAGTTGACAAAAATTTTCCCGACTCTGGGCATACTGAGACTGAATTGTGCGATCGCGTAACTGATAAGCTAGGAAACAGGACTGAACTGCCCCCCAGCGGGAATAATACCCACGAAAGTGATTAATTTGGCGATAGTTTTCGACAATAATTTGATGCAAAAATGAGCGGTTATAGTTTCCATCTCGGCTCAACGGTGGCATCTCTGCCGTAAACAAGCGTTCGACTAAAAAGTTGGGAACTAAGGCATAAGCTGTAAAGGCTTTAAATCTCACTAATTTACCATTTTGCTCATACCCATGATGACGCCCCAACCGCCCCAACCGTTGAATAAAATTCCCCGCATCTGAGGACTCAAAGATGATAAAATTAATCTTAAAATCCACCCCCACATCAATCGTACTCGTACCAATCACTAAATCTGCCCCCAGCGATCGCGCTTTTTCTCCGCTTCCTGATAACCCGGTATTTTCCCCCACCGTTAACCCCAAGGGCTGCAACTGTTCTCGCAAAAAGGTCACCAGTCGCTTCACCGCCGCAATGGAATTGAGAATAATCGCCCCTTTACTCCCTGGATACTGCTGAAACTGAGCTACAATTAACGCCCAGTTGTCTCCTATCCAGGCTTCTGAGGCTCTAAATGAGGGGTCGAGGGGAATGAAATTGAGCGTAATCGACCGAGAAACTTGCCGCCAATTCTGCTGTTCTAATTGTTGACTTTGTTCTATGGTATCCGGAAACTTATAGGTATTTTCAATCAGTTTTACCCGAAATCCGGCGGTTTTCAATCGCTCAATTAACGGTGGTTCCGGTGTCGCTGATAGAAACAGGAATTTTTTGCGGCGATTGGTGCAGCGAATCAGTAATAGGGTATTGATAATACTGGCAACTTGAGGCGGACTAAAAACGTGAAATTCATCAAAAATAAATAAGTCAAAGTCTTTGTCAATTTTCCCCCATAACCGATCTGGACTATCCCCTTTAAATAAATACGCACCGCGATGTAAATAATGGAAAATATCGGGATTTGTGAGTAACACTTCCGCCTGACCGCTACGAGACGCGATCGCGGCGCTTTTTCTTAATCCTTCATTTTCGGCATACTGTTCTAATTCTGCCCCAGAAAGGCGGACAACACGGGGGTCATTCGTGGGTTTAAAGGTGTCAATATAGCCACGAATTTGGAGTTCTTGGTCACGGGCAAGTTCATTGGTAGGATACAGTCCAATGGCATAACTGTTCCCTTGCATTACGTCTAAATAAGCGGCTAAACTTTTCCCATCACCAGTCATGGCGGTGTTAAAAATTACATCAATCTCTGGGTTGCGGATTGCCGCTAAGGTTTCCACTTGATGTCCAGAAAGGGATGACCAGCTTTTCGGTAAGCTGATTCCTTCGGGTACTTTTTCAGCCGGACAAGAATAGATGGGTTTGAGCCTAATTTGATAATCGGACATATCCTTAAAACAGTGTCCGTAACGTCTTGTTATTTCCCATAATGACACTCAAAATAGAAAATGAGCCGCAATGTCCTGATAAAGTGTCCGTATAAATTCCATGAGTCGTAAAGGTCAGTCGATCACCCTATCCCTATCCGCACGAGACAAAGCCGAACTAGAAGCGATCGCGCTAGAATTAGGGATATTATGGGGAGAACGTGCTAATATCTCCAAACTGGTGGAAGCGATCGCGCGTCGTCAGTTATTGGTATTACCGAATAAGGATTGGACAGAAAGTCGCATCCAGGCGTTAGATCGGGCAATTGGCGCATTAACCGACATCGGCGAGATGGAACAAGCGCGGATTGTGGCAGAATTATTACTCGAACGCAGCGAACTCTCGATTCCCCTACGCCGCAAAATTGAAGGGTTTGTAGACAATTTACCCCCACCTTGGCGGCTAGAGATTGACCGTTATATTCGCCGGAATCATCCTTTTGAGTTATCCTATCAAGATGCCCCAGGGCGTTTATGGCACTTTACGATTCGCTACGGGAGAATCTATCTCCACGAAAAGCGTCAGTATTTGGATTGCTGGTGTGAAGAGACGGAGGGGAACCAAGATATTCCGGAGTTACAGCATAACTGGAGTTTGCGATTGGATCGGATTCAAGATGCTGCGATAACGCCGATTAAGGGACAATGGCGACGCAGTTTGGATCAGATTGAGGTGGAAATGCATCTATTAAGAGAGTTAGCATTTGCCTATCAAGCCAGACGCGAGGATCAGGAAAACGATTGGTTACCCGAAAAGCCACGAGTGCGGCGGGTGGTGAGAAGCGTATCGAGTACGTTTTGGTTTCTGCGGGAAGTGAAGCAATATGGCAAAGACTGTCAAATCATCGCCCCTGACTCCGTGCGATCGCGTGTTATCGATGAGTTAATTGCGACTTGTAATCAGTATGATTTAACTATTTTAATTTAATCCCTGATCAGATTGAAGATTTCGACAAGTGCGATCGCGCTGTGCTTTCTGGCTTTATGCATATTTATCAAAATTAGTCAAGATAACCCTGATAGGAATTTTGCACCAGAGAGGGTGACATAGTAGCCCTTGTCAACGGTGTGAGATTTGCCAAAGGAGAAGACGATGCATCGGATTCCCTGGGGATTAATATTGTTAAGCTAGTGATTGAGAGAGAACAGACAGCCCCTGAACAAGCAAGGCGCTTAATCGAACAAGCCCAAGCCCAGATAACGGATCAGACGACACAACGAAACCTGATTGATTTAATTGAGACAATCATTGTTTACAAATTACCGCAAAAAAGCCGAGAGGAGATAGAAACCATGTTAGGGTTAAGTGAACTCAAACAAACCAAAGTTTATCAAGAAGCCAAGCAAGAAGGGTTAGATGAAGGTCAACTCAAAGCCAAATTAGAAGCCATCCCTCGGATGGTTCAGTTAGGTTTGAGTGTGGAGATGATTGCTGAGGGGTTAGATTTACCTCTCAAAGTTGTCCAACCAGCAGCACAGTCATTCGCTCAACAGGATGTTGCGGCTTTTATTGAACTCTTAACTCATCAACGAGAGCTTTTCTCTGCTCAAGACTTAGCTGACTTGGCTGAATTAATCAAACCGTTACCCGATAAAATAGAAAATCTATCTTATGCGATCGCACAATGGTGCAAGCAAGACGGACATTCAGTACAGCTTCAGGCTTGGCGTCATCTTCTGTCTGGCTTATTGGCGGCTACAGTCGAGCAATTGTTAGGGAGGAACCTCGAATCCCTTGACACCCCATCTCCTGCACTCAACAAAGCCATGCTACAACAGGCAATTGAATAGTAGGGTGGGCATTGCCCACCTGACTCCTAAATCCCGCGTCGAAATGCCCGAATCGCTTCCCCTGCATCAGTTTCCGCCATCAAAATACACCGTCTCAGCCAGTCAATATCAAGTTCACTCAATCCAGATAGCTGGCTGCGTTCAATGGGTTCATAACCACTATCTCCAAGATGATAAAGCTGCAGTAATCCATCTTGCCAAAACCAAACCTCTGGAACGCCCAAAGCTTGATAGCGTTCTAATTTACTGGTATCTCCACTGGTGAAAACGACTTCAATTGACAAATCGGGAATCGGCTTGACACTTCCGATACAAAAAGACTCGTCAGCTTGGGCGAAAACAACGCCGGGTTTTTCCTGAGTCATCGCCCCTGTAGGCTTAAAGAAGATTCCCTGTTCAACCAGAAACGTTGTGATTAAGTAACTAATAATACGAGCAAATGTTTCATGATCTTGCCCCGGCATGAGAATCTCGATCATCCCTTTATAATAACAGAGGCGCACTCCAGAAGAACCATCAAAACCCGTTTGAATACACTTAAACTGTTCCCAGGTTCCCTGATGAACAATGCGTTGATCGGTTGTTTTGTCAAGTAGTGGGGACATGGTATTCAGTTTTGGTTATCGCTGATAGGAGTTATAGAGGATTTCGCCAATTGTCGGCAATTGTAGGGGCTTGGTTACCAAGCCCTTACTTAAATGGGTGTTTCTTTTCAATCCCTGATAGGGATTATAGAGGATTTCGACTTAGGGTGCAGCCTGCGATCGCGTCCAGTTTTAAACGGTTTCAATCCCTGATAGGGATTATAGAGGATTTCGACTGGATTAGAAGTCCAGATAATGCCTGGTGAATACGTTTCAATCCCTGATAGGGATTATAGAGGATTTCGACGTGTTCAAATGGATTTGAATGTTCCTAACGATGGGTTTCAATCCCTGATAGGGATTATAGAGGATTTCGACGATTCGGTTTATTGATTGTATCAGGCTTGATAAAAGTTTCAATCCCTGATAGGGATTATAGAGGATTTCGACCAGGGATTGGTGCGGACTCTTGTGGTTGCTCCTCTCGTTGGGGTTGTTTCAATCCCTGATAGGGATTATAGAGGATTTCGACGTGCTGCTTTAGTGTAGTCGTTAGCAGTTGAGCGTTTCAATCCCTGATAGGGATTATAGAGGATTTCGACTAGGAACTTTGATTCTTTGCCCCGATCCTTGCTCTGTTTCAATCCCTGATAGGGATTATAGAGGATTTCGACGGAGAGGCTCTCATCGAAAAATGGCAGGAAGTGTTTCAATCCCTGATAGGGATTATAGAGGATTTCGACCCGTGATAGGGTACTGTTGGCTTTCCCGCTTCCCTTTGTTTCAATCCCTGATAGGGATTATAGAGGATTTCGACCAGTAAATCCATTTTTTACTCCTTTTTTTAATCCGTTTCAATCCCTGATAGGGATTATAGAGGATTTCGACAGATTTTGGTTTAATTGTATGGCAAACTTATTCGTTTCAATCCCTGATAGGGATTATAGAGGATTTCGACCCTCCGTTTGTCTTTTTCCTTGTTTGCCATGTCTTTAACTGTTTCAATCCCTGATAGGGATTATAGAGGATTTCGACGGCATTAGAAGCCGCCGCCTCCACTGTGATGAAGATTGGTTTCAATCCCTGATAGGGATTATAGAGGATTTCGACGCATAAATTCAGAGTGCAAACCACGAAGACGCTCGTTTCAATCCCTGATAGGGATTATAGAGGATTTCGACGGATTTCTTGCTGCCCTTGACCCGGAAGCTGACGTTTCAATCCCTGATAGGGATTATAGAGGATTTCGACTCCTCCCTTTAACTGGGAAGATTTTGGTTTATCTAGTTTCAATCCCTGATAGGGATTATAGAGGATTTCGACTGCCGACCTCTGAAACGCTTGCTGTATATAGTTTTCAAGGTTCAGTTCCGAGAGACTCCATCTAATATACCATTTCCGACTTCGACAGACAAGAGGCATCTTTAAAAAAAACTCCAAAACACCCTCCCAGTAAGCCTTTCAAGATTTCCGAGAACCTCATTTTCGGGGTAATGTCCTCAAACCCAGACCCCATAAGGGACACAGCCGAAAAATTACCACAGCCCCTGAAAACACCTACCCCTTCTCGGATTCAAGCCCAGAAAATCGAATCAACCCTTCTACCGCTTCTGTGTAGATCCCCGACTTCTGAATCTACTTTATCCATACCATCAAGGTTTCAACCAAGATGTCGGGGATCTGGAAAGTTCCTGAGTATCAAGGTAACTCCACCGATGTCGGTTTAGCAATGTGAGGTAATCCCCAACCCAACTTCTCACGCAACACCCGGAAAAACTCAGGCGGTTGCAAGCGAATAAATCGAGCCGAATAGCGCGATCGCTCAACCTGTACGTGATCCTCCGGTAACACATAACAGCCTGCATTCCCATCCACCACCATCACCAACTGATTTGGCGTCGCCGGAAACACCTTCACCTGTTCCGTATCCGCAAAAACTAACGCTCTCGACGCCAAAGAATGAGGACAAATCGGCATCAACTGCAACACCGGCACCCCAGGAGTTACCACCGTTCCCCCCGCACTCAGGGAATAAGCCGTTGAACCCGTCGGAGTCGAAATAATCACCCCATCTGCAGCAATATCCACAGGAGAATGACGCCCAATTTGCACCTCAAAATGGCACATACAGGTCAAAGGTTCCCGGTGTAATACCATCTCATTCAAGCACAGGGCTTCCCACCACATACATTCATCCCGCACCACCCGCACCAACAGCATGGTTCGTTCTTCAATCTCATACTCCCCCGCCATCATCTGTTCCATCGCCTGGGGAAGTTGATTCAGGTAAGCCTCAGTGAGGAATCCCATGTGACCGGTATTAATCGCCAGCAACGGAATCCCAAAGGGCGCCACTTGACGAAACGCCGCCATCACTGTACCGTCTCCGCCCAGAACGATCGCAAACGCCATCGCTTCATCAAATCCAGGCGCCGCCAGCTTATCTATGGGTGTATGACACACTGGAGAATCGGGACGGGAATAGCCTAAAAGTCCGCCAACACCCGTTGCCATATATACGTCCCAACCCGCAGCCATTAGCTGCTCTTGTAGCTCCTGTGCTACCCGACGAGCTACAGGTTTATAGTCGTTATAGATAATCCCTGCTTTGCCCACATTCACCAGTCCGTGTCATACATAATTATCTTCGTTGTAGCCATTTGGATAAGACTTGCTCGCTCAATTTAGACCCCCTTGACCAAAAAGCTTACACCAAAAAGCGACAATCTGTGTCATTGAACCATCAAAACTCTGGCACCAACTCAGGGCGGGTTTAGGTACATCTGGGTGCGTTCAAAAACGATAGTCGTGAAACCCGCCCCTACACAATCACGCGCCATTCCCTCGAACAAAGTCAACACTCAAAACTCTTGCACTCACTCAGGGCGGGTGCGAGTTACATCTGGGAGAGGGAGAGAATTCAAAGCCTTCTCTCTCTAACCCCCCTTTATACCCCCCTTTCAAAGGGGGGCTAGGGGGGATGGGGGCTAGGGGGGATGGAGAGAGGTTTTCCAGAGAGGTTTTCCCGATCATAAGAAAAGTCAGCCCCATCACCCATCAGAACTTAAGGTTGTTTCATCGGCGTCTTCTTCTTCTTCTTTTTCGCTTTGCTCTTCTCGTAATCAATTTCCCTAAGCTTCTTCATAATTCGGCTAAAGTACTCTTGCAGGTAGGCTTCCAATGTGGTTATTTCTTTCGGATCAAGACCAAAAACCGGATAAACCTCATCCATTGAAGCCGTCATCGGTTTCCCCGTGGCTATCACCTCCGTGAATGCCAATCGATCCGCGATATTCCAACCCCACTGGAAAAATCGGGTAATCTGGCGCATTGCTCGCAAGAAATTAAGCGGAAGTCGGGCAATTCTGGCATCCTTACCAGACAAGCGCTCACATAGATTAATAATCTCATCAGCTCGCCACGCCCGTGTTCCCACAACTGGAAAGGTTTTATTTCCCGTTTCCGGAACCTCAAGAGCGCGAACCGCAAATTTTGCTATATCCTGAGTATCCATGTACGCTGTGGGCGCCGCTTCCCCCGTAATCCAAACCGCTTGTCCTTCTAAGATTGGCACAGCATACTGCATAATCAGTCCTTGCATAAAGCCGGCGGGTTGCAAGATAGTGTAGTTCAATCCCGATTCCGCCAGAAAGACTTCAGTACACCGCTTAATCTCCATCAGCGGCACACGGGGAAATTTTTCACAATTAAGAATCGAGAAAAAGACAAAGCGTTCTACTCCCGCCGCCACAGCCGCTTGAATCAGCGCCACTTTGCCATCCCAGTCTACCTGTTTAATGGTTAGAGGTCCTGTTGGTCTAGAGGTTGCTGCATCTACAATGGCAGTTATGCCTTCAAGAGCAGGTGGTAACGTCTGTGGTTCACACAGATCCCCTTGAACCACTTCGGCTCCCCATTCTTTTAAAAACGTGGCTTTTCTAGGGCTGCGAACCATACAGCGTACCTGATGACCCTGATCCAGCGCCCGACGAACCACCTGTCTTCCTAAAGTGCCTGTTGCACCGACGACCAACAAGTTCATTTATAAACTTTTTGCCTGTAAACTTAACGTTTCTATAAGATTCTATCAGAAAGGCTTCAAAGATGCTCAAATATAGGGAAGTTTTCACCCTTCACGACCTTCAAGGGCATGGTGCGTGACCCAAGGCTAGCTTCGAGGGAAGCTGGTTTTGGGGGAGTCACGTCTCGACAAGCTCCCCCAGCTTCCCCATCAGGTTACCCTTCGCCGCCTTGGATTTTGAGTAACAAAAAGCCCAAACCCATACCCACGAGAATTAGGGTAAAGGATAGTACGGCAGCATTAAAAATTTCAGCGCTCATGTCTTATCTCCTCTTGCGATCGCTTTAGCAGGCTCTAAGTTTAAGATTATCGTGATTGGGTTCAAATCCAAAATGAAAACTGAGAAACATTTGTTTACACAACCGATGCGTCAACCCCTAGGGCGTCCCCGCTTAGCGGTAACCTTGGGTGATCCGGCTGGAATAGGTCCAGAGGTGGTACTCAAGGCGTTGGCGGATGAGGAGATTACTCAGGATGCTGAAATAACTGTCATTGGCAGTCGCTCTTTGTTACAGACGGCGTATAATCAACTACGGCAACAGTTGCACCCGACCACGCCTCTAGCTGAACCGGATACCCTATCAATTTTAGATATTCCCCTAGACACCTCAAGAGAACATCAAATTACTCCGGGGTTGGGAAATGCGGTGAGTGGTGGTGCTTCTTTTGCTTACCTCCAGAGTGCGATCGCGCAAACCTTAGCGGGTGAGTTTCAGGGGATTGTCACCGCGCCAATTGCCAAGTCATTCTGGAAAGCCGCCGGACATGAGTATCCGGGTCAAACCGAAGTCCTGGCAGAATCTGCTGGTGTAGAGCGATTCGGTATGGCATTCGTGGCGCGATCGCCTCATACCCACTGGCTATTGCGGACACTCTTAGCGACAACCCATATTCCCTTGCATCAAGTCCCCCATACCTTAACCCCAGACTTGATGAGGTCTAAACTGGATTTACTGGTGGAGTGCTTACGCTTGGATTTTGGTGTAGAAACCCCGCGCATTGCAATTTCTGGGTTAAATCCCCACAGTGGCGAACAGGGACAGCTAGGAAGTGAAGAAAAAGACTGGTTGATTCCCTGGCTAGAACAGGAACGACAGCAACGTCCTCAGCTGCAATTGGATGGACCTGTACCACCCGATACCCTTTGGGTCAAAGCGGGTCAAGCCTGGTACGACAATCCAGAAATTCCCAATCTCCCCGATGCTTATTTGGCACTTTACCATGACCAAGGCTTAATTCCGGTTAAACTCATGGCATTTGACCGTGCGATTAACACAACGATTGGTCTACCTTTTGTGCGAACGTCTCCGGATCACGGTACTGCTTATGATATTGCAGGTCAGGGAATTGCCAATGCTACAAGTATGAAAGCAGCGATTCAATTAGCGGCACAATTGGTGCGACACAGGCGAAAAGAAGCATAGGTTATGAGTCATAAGTCATATTCTAGGGGCGGGTTTTACGAATAACGTTGGGCAAAAACTGATAACTTGACTAAACCCGTCCTCCGAAACATATTCTATTTCCTCTGTCAAGATGTAATTCCTATAAACTAGATGTTAGCTTAGTGGTGCTGATCCTGAGTGCGATTGCCACATTTTTGGCGGTGGTGATCGCAAGTATGGAGAAAACACTCATCGCCGCCCCACCGGGACGGATATTAATTAATTGAAAAAATGAGTGCAACTTGTTTGTGAAAGAAGCAAACAACTGGGAATACTAAATAGAGGGAAAAGCCGTGAAGGTAGGGTTACCAAGTTCACTGGAGTAACCCATCCTTATTAATCATCATGATTGACGTGGCTTAATCCTCAGACCATTGCCCTCGCGGCACAGTTAAACTGATGGTTGAAATATTCTCTCCCTAGATTTAGTTAAATGGAAAACACCAATACTTTGACCTTTAACAATAACCTGACAGCCCATGTTGTTCAAGTCCACAGTTTTACTGCCTTGAGGACGGCGTTGCACCAGCTTGGTCTCGACCAACCCCGCCCTACCCTAGCCCTCGTGGGTGGGGCGAGTAAGATTAGTGAGTCTGACAAAAATGATTTGCGACATCTTTTTATCGAAGTGATTGCGCCTCTAGCTGAACAACTGGGAATGGCAGTTGTGGATGGGGGTACGGATGCGGGGATTATGCAATTTATTGGTCAAGCGCGGACAAAGATTCGTGCGACATTCCCCTTAATTGGTGTCGCCGCCATTGGTACAGTTATCCTTCCTGGTGTTAAGAATGTGAATGCTGATGCGGAGATGCTAGAACCCAATCACACGCACTTTGTATTAGTTCCAGGCGGCAATTGGGGAGATGAATCACCCTGGTTATCTCAGATTGGTAGTCATTTAGCAAAAGGTTTACCCTCAGTTACAATTGTTGTGAATGGCGGCGAGATTACCTGGCAGGATGTGGCGCAAAGTGTGAAAGCCAAGCGACCTGCGATTGTCTTAGCCGGGAGTGGACGAACGGCGGATAAATTGGCAGCCGCGTTGCAGGGAGAGGTAACGGATGAGCGAGCTATAGATTTAGTAGCATCGGGACTTTTGCACGCTATTGAGATGAGTAAAGGTGCAGCAGCACTGGCTCCTCTGATTGGGCAGATGCTCTCTTTACCGCCAGATGTATTGTCAGAATAAATTAACTCCAGATAAGGTAGGAATAATCGTTGGTATTGACACGGTTAAACCCTAGGTTTTAGAGTATGTGTAATCAGGAAATTGCTGCCAATCCAAGAGTTGTTATGACATAATAAAAATGAGTTAACTGAGACATTTGCTGCTGACCTGCTTTAAGTCTTGTCTGAAGCGTTTGTTACTTAAAATCAATCATTCGTTGGGTCATTTGATACTGTCTTAAGCCCACCCTTGTTATATAGACTCTTGCAGATCAAGGTATAGAACGTGGCAAAAAAGAACTCTTATAGTCAATATCTTAGGAACCACCTGGGTAAATTAATCGATGAGACTGACTTACCCCCCTTGAAAAAGGAGTTTATGAAATCCCGATGGCTAGATCAAGTGCTGTGGTTGGAAGGACGGGCAACAAAGGAACGCGATCGCCATCACTCGCTGAGGCTACTGACGATTATCGGCGGTGTTATCGTCCCTGCCATGGTGGGATTCAACAGTACTAATCCTAGGATCAAGGAAATTGTCGGATGGTCAGCGTTCGGCTTGAGTCAAGCCGTAGCCATTTCAGCCGCCGTTGAAGAGTTTTTCTCTCATGGAGAAAAATACAAACAATTCCGTAATACAGCAGAAAATATGAAAATTGAGGGCTGGCAATTCCTGCAAATGGCTGGACCCTACAGCCAGTTTGAATCCCACGACGACGCTTATTCCACTTTTGCCTATCACGTTGAGCAGCTGATTCAGAAAGACGTGCAGGGTTTCGTGAGTCAGTTTGAAGAAAAAGAACAGAAGAGCAAGGAAAAGACAGCAGAAACCGTGGCTCAAAATGCCGAGCTAGCTCTGAGCAATCTCAATGAGCAAATGGAGTATCAAGCGCAATTGCGGCGGGAAGCGGAGAAACGCCGCTGGGAGGAAGAGCAGAAGCTTTTGCAAGGTGAATTTTCAGCACCGCCGGAACCGGATGCAACCAATGAGGAAGACGTCCAGCCAATCCCTTCGGTTACTTTAGAGGACTTGCCTATTTTAGGCGCCGCCGCGATGGCTTGGTTTGAAGAAGAAGAACCGGAAGAACCGAAAAAGCAGGAATCTTCAAACGGTAAAGGGAGCAGTGAGCCTGCCAAATCGGCTGTACCCCAACTGATTACACCGGAACAAGCGGCAAAAATTATGGATTGTCCGCTATCGGATTGCCAGAAATATTTACCTGGGGTATTGGAGGCACTACAAAACTATGAAATCTTGGATAAGCAGGTGCTGATTGGTTTACTGGCAACAGTGCGGGTAGAAACTAACGGGTTTAAGCCAATTAATGAGTTTGGTGGACCCAAATATTTTACCAAACATTATGAAGGACGCCGTGATTTAGGCAATGTGCAACCGGGGGATGGGGCGAAGTATCACGGGAGAGGCTATATTCAGATTACAGGTCGAGCGAATTATCGCACTTATGGGCAAAAATTGGGGGTTGATTTGGAGAATAATCCTGAATTAGCTCTTGACCCGACAATTTCTGCTAAGATACTAGCTTGTTACTTCAAAGATAGAGGAGTCGCCACTGCCGCAAAGGTGGGAGATTGGCGCAAAGTCAGAAAATTGGTGAATGGTGGCTATAACGGTTGGGATGTTTTTTCTAAGTATGTTGATAAAGCTAAAGCGGTAATTGGTTAAGGTATGGAACCCACAGAAGAAGTTTTTTTTCAACTTCAGGAACTCAAAGAAGTAATCCAGGAGCTTAAAGAACAGATTAAAGAAATGCAAACGATGCATGAGGCGCAACAAGAGTCAATTACATCTTTGATTGCTCTGTCTCAGAAGCAGACGACGGTGATTGAGCAGCAAACCTCTGTGATTCAACAGTTGGTAAGTCGATAAGGGAACAATGTAGCTGCACTGGCTCATCGGATTGGACAGGGCTGTTTCAAGAAATTGTCGCCTGGATAGCGTTTGTAAACTTGACAGAGATTTGAGGTTCTTCAGGACTTATTCGGCTAAATTATAAACTAAATGCCGAACAGCTTAAAGGCGGATTTGGTATGATTTACCGTTCAACAGCCCCTAAGGCTTTAAGGGTGGCTTTTTGTGCGTCCGTTAACCCTCGAGTCTCCGTAATGTTCATCCTCTCGTAAAGCCGATTCGCTCGTAGGGTTTTGAGGCACTCACCCGTATTGATATCCCAGATTTTAATCGTTTCATCTTGACTACTACTAATCAAAATACGACCATCTGGACTCCAAGTCACTGAATAGACCCAACTGGTGTGACCCTGCAACACTCCTATGGCTTCACAGGTTTGGGTATCCCATAAGCGAACCGAGAAGTCATGATTACCACTCGCCAGAATCCGACCATTCGGACTCCAGGCGACAACCCATACCCCACCCGCATCGCTATCCCAGGTTTTTAGACATTCACCTGTACTCACATCCCACAAGCGAATGGTTTGGTCATGACTACCACTGGCAAGAGTACAACTATCCGGACTCCACGCTACGGAACAGACCCAACCTGTATGACCCTGAAATATTTTCTGGCATTGACTGCTATTGACATCCCACAATCGAATCGAGAAGTCAAAACTACCCGTAGCCAGGGTTCGACTATCTGGACTCCATGCCACTGTCCATACCCAACTGGCGTGACCCTGCAACACTGAACGGCAAACCCCGGTTTGACCATCCCATAACCGCACCGACAAGTCATGACTGCCACTGGCAAGGGTATGACCATCAGGACTCCAAACTAATGCCCAAATGCTACCCGTATGACCGGGTAACGCCAAAAGACATTGACCACTCTCCACATCCCACAAGCGCACACAGGCGTCAAGACTACCCGTCGCCAGTTTACGACCATCTGGACTCCAGGCGACGCTGCGTATTCCATTCGTGTGACCGGACAAAACCTTGAGACATTCACCGCTACGGATATCCCACAACCGCGCCAAAAAGTCGTCACTACCACTCGCCAAGAACTCGCCATCGGGACTGAGAGCAACCGACCAGATCCCACTGGTGTAACCATGCAGCGCTTTTAGGCATTGACCATCACGGACATCCCACAAGCGAAGGGTTTGGTCATGACTGGCGCTGGCAATCGTGCGACTATCGGGACTGAAGGCAACTGACCAGATTCGTTCTGTGTGACCCTGTAAAATCTTAAGGCAGCGACGATGACGAATATCCCACAAGCGCACAATTGACTCAAAACCACTACTGGCGAGGAGATGACCATCCCGACTCCAGGCGACTGAGCGAATCCACTCGGTGTGACCTTGGAAAACATGGAGACAGCGACCATTACTCACATCCCATAAGCGCACGGTTTTGTCATCACTGCCACTGGCGATAGTACGACCATCGGGACTCCAAACTACAGCTCGTACCTCATCAGTGTGACCGTGAAAGGCTTTAATACACTGACCCTGACCCACATCCCAGATGCGAATCGCTGGGTCAAGACCACTACTGGCAATAGTACGACCATCCCGACTCCACGCCACTGACCAGATCCTACTCGTTTGACCCTCTAGCGCCTTGATACACTGACCCTTACCCACATCCCACAAGCGTACTGTGGGGTCAAGACCACTACTGGCTAAGGTTTGACCATCGGGACTGAAGGCAACCGCCCAAACTCCATTGGCATGACCGTGAAACGCCTTGAGACATTGACCCTCA
Organism: Coleofasciculus sp. G1-WW12-02; assembly: GCF_040219735.1. Taxonomy (NCBI): domain Bacteria; kingdom Bacillati; phylum Cyanobacteriota; class Cyanophyceae; order Coleofasciculales; family Coleofasciculaceae; genus Coleofasciculus; species Coleofasciculus sp. G1-WW12-02. The sequence goes on from NZ_JAVJRX010000184.1 coordinate 28,063, forward strand.
CGCACATCCCATAAACGCACGGTTTGGTCATCACTACAACTTGCCAGGATTTGACCATCGGGACTGAAGCTGACTCCCCAGACCCAACCCTGATGCCCTTTCAATGTCAACAGTTGTTTGCCATCTGCCACTTGCCACAAACGCACGTTCCCATCCACATCCCCTGTCGCCAAGTGTTTTCCATCGGGACTAAATGCTACTACCAGTACGCCACTTAAGGTTTCTGAGAAAACCGATCTACTTAAATCGGCATTTTGGAAGTTAACATTATACAAATTCCGGCGACGTAAGTCAGCTTGCCAAATCGTTAAATTAGAAAAATTATAGTTGGTTAAATTAATGTGGAGTTGATGTAAGAGGTTAATCAAATTTCCGCCACCATAGCCCGCTAATGCGGAACAATGTTCTCGGAGTTGGGTTAAAATACCAGCGAGTTTAGCTTCTAAGGTTTTAGGTGACTTAAAGGTTTGGTTAAGTCTTTGGACAAGGGGGTCTAGAACCAGACGGATTTGACTGGCTCTGACATAATCTTTGGCGGTCACTTTGACCAGAGGGTGACTGATTAATAATTCAGGGTGTTCTGTGGAAATTTCGTCATAACAGCCATAAATGAATCGCTCAGTCACGTATTCCATGACGACAGGTTGTTGGGTGTAACGGAACGACAACTTTTCTTGGGGTAGGCGCGTGGCTTTCTCAATTAGCGATCGCCCCCACAGACTTTCTAAGGATTCTAATAAATTTGACCGAGATACCCCAGGCACGATGTCGTCTTGAAGTTCGGCGATGGTTGTCCCTTCTCGATTAATCGCTAACCAGTACATAATAGTTTTTTCTAGAGACGGGAGGCGGTCAAACTGTTGATCGAGCAAGCGGCGAATGCTATTGAAGACAACGGTATCTTCGGCTAAAAAGGCTTCAATTTCACCGTCAAATAGGGCTTGAATCGAGGTGGCAACAATTTTGATAGCGAGGGGGTTATTGTCGTAGCGATCGCACAACTGTTTTTGGTACGTTGGTTGTCCGACTAATCCCTTATCTTGCAGCAATGCGATCGCGATATCAAAAGAGCCACTCAAGCGCACGGAGCGCACGGGCAGTTTTTCGCCTTCACTGGCGGTAATAATGGCTGGTTTTTCTCGACTGGTGAAGATGACACAACTTTGATGGGCGGTTTCGCCAATAGCTCGGAGCAGGTTCTCATAGTCCTCATAACCGGGACGAAATTGTCCAGCTTGAGCCGCTTCTAAAATGGCTTCCATGTTATCTAAAATTAACAGACAACGGAAAGTACGCAAATAATGAAGGAGTCGTCCCAATTCCGGTTTGGTTTCTTGTTGGTTAGAGATAAAGGACACTAAATCACCCACAAGGATTTCTAGAGGTGGGGCGTTGCGTAAACTTCGCCAAATCACATAGTCAAACTCATGCTGCACCTGTTGAGCCACCTTGGCGGTGAGTGTGGTTTTGCCGATTCCACCGATGCCTAATACTCCAATCAGGCGACACTGATCGGTGACAACGGATTGCACTAGAGTTGCTCGTTCTTGGCGGCGTCCATAGAACACGGAGACATCCGCCGCTTCTTCCCAGTCAGTGTGATTGGGGATTAAATTCTCTTTGGTTCCCCTGCCCCCCTGCTCCTCTGCTCCTCTGCTTCCCTGTTCCTCTGCCCTCCTGCTTTGCTGACGCCACTGGCGTTCTAGAGCTGAGGGAAAGTTGGTTTTACTGACTTGTTCACCCAAGGCTTCACTCAGCATCTTCCACAGCTTCGGACCTACATCTCGTTTCAGATAGCTGGCTGAGTACCCTGTTGCATCAGCAATTTTTTCGTAAGTCTGTTTTTGCCAGGAGCCTTTGAGGATAGCAATTTCTACATCACTTAGCCGTCTTCCTACTGTGGTAAAGATGACTTCGTCTGCCAGTTCCAAGCCTTGTTCAAAGTTCATAGTCATCATTGGACACCCAAAATTGCCATAATATTAGCAGAACTTTGCCAGAACTGATCTGTATTGACGATAACCTGTTGCTCTCAGAAACTAGGATTTCAGAGGATTTGACTTTGGAGCAATAATAATTGTCATTTTTACTGATGCAATGGATAGAAAAAACTCTATTCGGAATTTTGGTTCCTGAGTTCTGAACTCTTTTTGGGTTATATCAAATCCCTTCAATGGCTTATCGTCAAAAAACTCTACCCATTCCTCTATCTCGACATCTCCGTCAGTTTTAATGATAAGTACTCTAGCGGATTCGATTTTTTCAACACAAGTAAATCACCAGAACTTTTCCAGACTTTTCATGTATTGACGAGAATCTGTTGTTGGCACAAACTGGGGTTAAGAGACTTAGGTGAGCAATCAAGTTAGTCGTCTGAATCTATTGTTCTGCCAGTTCTTTAGTCATTATTAACGTTTCTTTAAAAACTGCCTCTAATCAAAAGGAGCATTATATGGCGCTTATAGTCAATTCAAGTGGTTTTGGCGTTTTCATTCAATGTGAAAATAATAAAGGAGAGGAAATTGGATGGAACGGGGGTGACATTCATCCAGGTGTTACTCGGTATATTCAAGCAGGGCGTATAGAGGGTAATGGAGGTACTTGTGAATGCAGGGTATATTCAGTAAAAACAACAAATGAACCTGCACCAGGTGGAGGATATGTACAGAAACAGACACCCGATCAACTTATCACTTCTAAAGTCATTAAACCCCATGCTCTTTGGTACTTTAATGGAGGTTCTCTGACTACAGACCCTACAGGTCTACGGTTTACGGATAATAGCAAGCGTCAGGGCTGGTAATTTCAATTTTATACGGAAAAGTATTTGGGTAGCGAGGAAATAGCTCTCTAGATACCACCAGCTTAAGTTCATTTTTTCACCAAATAATTATGTTCAGTTTGCTGATAGGAATAGTACTCTAACTAATAATGAGGTAGAAGTATGGCTGTTTTTGTTAACTCTACAAATTACGCAATCCATTTTGTTGGTTATAGAGCAGATGGCTTAAAATTTGAACAAAATGACCCCAATATATATCCAAATAACGCCCGATTTATTAATCAAGATCATTTTGGCGATACTAGCTGGTATATAGTCGTAGCATACGAGCTGGGTGCTTCTATACCAGATAAAGTAGGACTTGATAGCTCAACTTCTGGTGGAGGTCTAAGCGTAACTATTCCAGGATACGGAAGTATTGGCGCAAGCGTAAGTGGCGCAACCCTTTACTCAAATGGTCTAGCTGTTGTGAAAGCAGGACCTCACGATCTGTGGGAAGTCCGAGAAGATTCAAAAGGAGGTTGGGGTTTCCTTAAAGTTAGTACTTATTCAAAAGAAAGGCTGCATGGCTGGTAGTTAAGGGTAACTGCTCACAGTAAAAAACCGGGCTTGTTGAGAACGAAGTCAATGCGATCGCGTAATCTCTTCTGTTATTCTCCGCTAGATTAACGATTTTCCGAGAATAAACTCATCCATCAGGTGATTATTGCGATCGCACGCTGAACCCGCCCATCATTTTGGTCAAACCAAACCTTCCGCCCCTGCTGTTGTACGTTGATAGAGTTTTATAGCAAAGGCTTTACTATCTGCCCGTCCGTAGGAAATAAACGCATCCTGGAAGCCGTTCATGATATCAACTTTGATCGCATCGTTATGGCTTATGGGGGAAGGGGTAGAAAGGTAGAACTAACTTTTCACGGAAAGTCTAGAAACCTGCATCGGGGCGGGTTTAGTAAAATCTGGGTGCAACCGAAAAGATAGTTGTAGATACCAAACCCGGGTTAGCCACCCCCTTTATAAGCTAGTCCGCGCAGGCGGACTTTGTTTGTGTAGCTGCGACTTCTAGTCACCAGGGCAAAAAAGGGGTTCCTCACGTTGCACTGTGAAAACTAACCGCTATCATCAATGCAATACTCTAACTAGCTCCTTAACTTTAGCCGTCTGCCGATCCTTAAATTGCTCAGGAAAACTTAACTCTAGAGAAATTTTCTTAGGCGCAGAACTACTGCTATCACCAGGAATCAGGATTTCTAATGAGAGGATTTGGGTTAAAAATCGCTCCCGCGATTGGCTTAGGGGATCTTGACTTAAAAGCAAACCAACTAAGGGTTTTTCTTGCTGCATTTTATTTAAGTTATTGGGTTGAAGTAATTTAGCATTCGATGTGATAGAATCATCCAATTCCAACTGCAAGCTTCCCGTGCCAATTGCTGTCACAGTTGCCAAATAAAAGTCTCCTTCCCAAAACAGTTGAGCTGAGGCTTGAACCCGCTTGCGGACTTTGGCACTCCCTTTTTCCACTTTAAATTCTTGGAATGCACGGAAAAGACCTGTAGCCAAAAATCCTAAAGACTGCAACGGTTTATCCACATATTCCCGTGTTTGCGAATACCATTCCTTAACGTCAGAATACGTCACTAAGGTTAAATTATCTCGCTGTGCTTGGGTGACATTAATAAACTTAACCGCCAATTCCATTTGATGATCATTGATAGACTTTGCCACCACAATCTGAGCCTCCATAATCACCCTCGCCCCGTAATCACCCACTAATTCAACTTCAATTTCATCGGGTAAATTGGGTTGACCTTTGACTTCTAGGATCATGCGAGTTCCCGTTTCCGAAACATCCAGACTCACGCCACTCCAACTTTGGTCATAGCTGTAAATCGTTGCCCCAAGCCGTCGCCGTAAGCGGTGGGCGGTACGTTCTTGCGGTTGTTCAAAGGCAACCAGTAATGCTGCCATTAATAAAACCATGTTAAAGATACACCATAAGGCGTTAACCAAAACAGCCTCTGCATCCTCCGGACGCAGGATTAACCAAAAGGGAACTGACCCTAACGCCAGCAACACAAAAGCGGTAACACCTAAAAGCCCCCGTACAGATTGCCAATCAAAGTTGGAGAAGCTAAATTCCCGTTTGACGAGGGTCATGTCTTTGTCCGTGACGTTAAAAGAACCCAAATTGGGATTAATTAACGCCATCGTTGTCACATAGCCCGCCTGGAATGCCATGACAAATTCAAAGATTTCATTCCAGAAGGAAAAGCGTACATGCTTATAGGTAATGTAGTTAGCATTCAGGGACAGAAGGATATGAGGAAACGCATACGCCAAGGTTTCTAATCCCAAACCCTGAATTGGGTTGAGTCCAAACAGTAAGAACAGGGTAGGCGCGAGGGCATAAATCAGTCGGGGATAGCCGTAGAAGAAGTGAGACGTGGCGCTGAAATAACAAATCCGCTGTGGAATCGTCAAATTTAGCTTACGGTTGAGCACTGGATTTTCAATCCGCAAAATCTGCGCCATACCCCGCGCCCACCGGACTTGCTGACCCACATAGGAGGAAAAGTTCTCCGGGGCGAGACCCGCAATCATAATTTTGTCATAGTAAATCGACTTGTATCCCAGAGAATGCAGTCGGAATGCCGTGTGACAATCTTCAGTCACCGTCTCCGTGGCAATCCCACCAATCTGTAGGGCATATTCTTTACGAATTACCGCTGCTGAACCACAGAAAAAAGCTGCATTCCAAAAGTCATTCCCTTTTTGAAGTACCTTATAAAAAAGTTCATTACCAACCGGAATCCTGCCATCTGTACGCAAGTTCCGTTCAAAAGGATCAGGATTGAAAAACCAGTGAGGTGTTTGCACAAATGCCACTTTTGGATCAAAAAAGAAGCCGGCGGTATGTTTGAGAAAATCTCGCAGCGGAATATGGTCACAGTCAAGAATCATCACCAAATCCCCCTGCGTGCGGCGAAACGCGGTATTAATATTCCCCGCCTTGGCATGTTCGTTACTATCCCGCGTCATCATGGTGCAGCCAACTTCTTCACACATTTTCCGCAACTTCTCGCGACGAGCTTTATATTTTTCGGCTCGACCATCATCCAAAACATACACATGTTTTTTGTCATCTGGATAGTCAATTGCCATGGCTCCTATTGCAGTTTTGCGGACAATTTCCACATCTTCGTTGTAGGTAGGAATATAGATATCTACCTTGGGCCACTGGTCTTGAGGATATGCCGACAAATCGACCGGTTCACGGTCTTGAATGTGCAGGGTTTGAAAATACGCCAGAACTAGCGTCAGGATGGCATAGAGTTCAGCCACCAACAACAGCACACAAAAGAAGCCATTGAGAAACGTATCAAAATTGAGCGTGTAGTTGAGGCGATAGTAGAGATAGCGAGATGTGGTCACTAAACTCAACCACACTAAAAATAAGTGGTAGTACTCACTAATTTGTTTGTCAGAAACGCGGTTTTCCGCCCGCACAACCACTTGCCCGATCGCCAAAAGAAAAACGGCAACAATACCCTGTTGCCAAACCTTGAGTGGGGTAACAATCAAGGGAATCGAGATCACCAGAAGAAACAGAACCAGCCATTTCAAATGGCTCAAGCCAATTCGTGCCAGCGATCGGTCAAAAAACTCAGGCACGCCATCAACTAGCCAGTCAGTGGCGAAGGGACGTTGGGGACGAAATCGCTGGAATTTAGACGAAGACGAAGACATATTCAACGATATGGGTTAGTGAATAAAAAAGCAGGAGGCTCCCAGGCAGAAGGCTAACTCTGACCAATGACAAAGGACAAATGATCAATAACTAATGACTCTTTTGATCACTAAGCCGCTTGAGATAGAACTGAGAAATTCCATACAGCAGCAGCGCGATGACAAAAATGCCAGCCGGTAAAAAGAACCAGTTATCTTGAATAAAGCGAGACGCCTTACTCAAAAGTCCCGTATTTTCAACGCGACGAGTTGAAGGCGCACGTTCCAGGAATTCCAATGTGTAGGCATCAGGGTCATAGCTAGTTGCGTCTTGCTGATTGCTGCTAATCAGGACTGTATCTTCCTGTAGTTGGAAGAACCAGGGATCTTTGCTAATTACCTGCCGCACTCGTTCCAACCCATCCGCCGTCTGTGCAGTTAGCGCCAACAGCACCCGTTCTTTGTTATCTGGCGACATGATTTCCTTAATCATGCCTTCGTTATCTGGTAAGGCTTGAATGCGACCTTGATTCCACTGGCGAGAAAAAGCATCCTGCAAGCGGAAGCCACTGCCATCAAACACCTCTGGAAAGGGAAATTGCTCTCTTGTACCAATTCCCACCAAATGGTGTCCCTCGCGTACTTCAGCAGGCAACGTCGTCGTTGTATAGGCATCCAAGTTGACCGAATCCGCCTTACTGAGTCGTCCCAGACGTTCGCTAAAGGATAACATCGTCAGCAAATCCGTATCACTAGGGGAATCCGGCACAACAATCGCGGTTCTGGACAAATCCTGAGGTGCCGCAAAGGGATAACCTTCCTGCAACAGTTCTAAATCGGGGAGTTGCACCGATTGTTGGCGGTTTAGGTTAAAGCTAGTGTCTGCATGGAGGGTTCCTGTCAATTGTTGGTCGGTGACGTTACCGCATACGCCCGGTTCTCTGGGATTGAGTCGGAATGCTACTTCCAGTTGGGAATCAGGTTTGATTAAGTGAGGCGGCAGATCCACTTTCAGGCTTTTTCGGGTGGCGCCGTCTTCTGAGGTTAACCGTGCCCCACCGATAAACGTCCCATCCAGTAAAACTTCTACCGCAGAGGTACGGGGATTGATTTGCGGACCATAGCTATAGCGCAGGGTCATGGAACTCCCCCGCGTAAATTGGTCATCTGGCAAAGCGTGAAAATCAATTAGAATCGGGGGCGCCGCTGACCCACGTACTGTGATGTCTTCAACTGGATCACCGTTGGCTTTGGTTTGAATTTCGCTGAGGGTAAAGGAATTTTTTTCCGGTAAATAAGCGGGCCAATTCCGGAGTGATGGAGTGTCTACCTCTTTGAGATTATCCACTAATACGGCTTGACCTGTGCCAAATTTACGGCTCTCAGGCTGGACTAAAAACTGAGCAGCTTTGGCAACACCGTCGGCGCTATTTCCGGTCACGACTAAAACGGGAACGGCTCCATCTAAAGTCGTGGTCATCATCAAGATACCCACGTCACCGGGTAAAGGGACTTGGTTCCCATCTAAAATTTGGTCGCCACTGATGCTAAAGGGCAAATCCAAATCCGCTAACACCGGTTGCTCGGCGGGTGTACCAATGACGATCAACCGTTGACCCCACTCCACATCCTCCAAATCGTTGATGATTTCCGTGTCAATGGGACGGAATTCAGCCATTCTGCCTAACCCGGCTTGAAAGCGAGACGCGGCGGTTAACCAGGTATCGTTAACCTTGGGCAGAAGATAAGCAATACGATTGGTATCTAAACTGAGGTCGTCAAAGAAGGGATAGGGATAGCGGCTAAAGTTGAGCGGAATCGGTTGGGGCTGATATTCCAACTGTAACTCTGAATCGGGTAACACTTCTGTCCAAAGCGTGGGATCACCCGGATTGCTACATTCTTCGTCATTACTCTGTCGGGCGACAATTACCAGTTCGTTATAGTCCTGAATCAGTTGGGGTCGGATATTGAAGAGTACGCTGCCAACTTCCGATTGTTGACGGTTAAGGGGAACTGAACCCACACTCGCGCCATTAATTTGTACCGTGAGATTGGAGTCCTTGGCAATCAGGGCGGGTGAATGTTGGAAACGAATCAGGGCTTTAGCCCCTTGGATTTCCCAGCCTCGGGGACGGGTAAAGCCGAGTCGAGCTTCGGAATATACCCCTCGGAAGCGGAAGCGATTACCCACGATGGGTGAGCGATTGAATTGGAGGATGTACTCCCCAGTTGGTAGGGGTTCAGCATCCGCCGTTTCTTCCTCGCGCTCAGCCGGGGATGGTGCTGGAGAACGACGCGCTGGTGCCGGTTCCTCTTCGCTTGGGGATGACGCCGGAGAGCGACGCGCTGGTGCGCTTGATGCTGGCGCCGAGCGAGTGGGCTGGTTCTGAGGTGGCGGTTGACTGGGTGCAGGCGTTGTTCGCTTGCGCGTTGGCGATGTGGATTTTTGCGGGGGGGACGCCGGGAGTGGTTTGTAAACGGGCGCCTTATCGGGAGCAGTAGGTAAGGTGTATTCGCGAATTAACTGATCTTCCTGCTCTTGCAGGCTGTTGTCGCTTTGAGCGACGGCAAAGTTGGTAGTGAGCACCAGTCCGACGACTAAAACGCTACACAGAAGCAACAATCCGAGTCGTGTTCCATTAGATACACGGTTGGAGTGTTGACGTCCGCGATGGCTTGAAGGAGTTGGAGATTGGAAGTGGCGAAACAGGCGTTTCATAGGAGAACTCTTACGGTTGATGGAAATGCCCAGTTACTATTGCTTGGGGACTGAATTATGGGATTCCAGATATCTGGAATTCGGGGATGTTTAAACGAGCCAATTTGGTCGGTTGGGTTTGGCTATTGCTCTACCCAAACGACTTTTGCCAAACGGACAGGCTCCCATAAACGATGGCAAGGGACATCATTTATTCCCGGAACCCGCCAAAATTAGGATTGTCTGTAGATAGCATTCCCGCTTCAGTCCAACGAGTAACAGGTTGACTTAACCTGGTTATTTGTAGAAACGGTGGTGACATTTTTCTAGCCCTCTGAATCGGTATTCGACTGGATGCCACCCTGATTTAAGATGCGATTATTCGGGGTTACGAATAAATTCTCAACGGTTTAAAGCCTTGACAGACCTTATCGACCTCTGTATCATTGCTTTATCGATTTCTCTGAAAACTGCGGCTGGGGTTGAAAAAACTGAGAATTTTTAACCAGGTCGGGTGATATAAGTGCTATCCAAGCTAAGTTTTGGGTATAGTAAGCAGATTCATCATCCCAAATTCCCTGATTGTATTGCGGTAAAAGTTTACCCTCCAGTATTTGCTCAGCTATAGCGGGGTTAATTAAGCGCATAGCTGGGTAAAGCATGGCATATTGGGAGGTTGCATCGTATTTGACCAAAGATTCTCCATCTAGGTTAATTCGAGCAGGCAAGCGAGAGGTCGATTGCCATTGGTCTTGAAGATATTGAGTTGCTGTTTTCAGATAATTCAGCGCTTCGGTTGATTGGAACCATTCGGCATCCCAAGCGACTCGCCACCAGACGCGGTACGCATCAAAGCTATAGACGCTTTTCAGTTTGCTTTTTGAGGGTATGGACTGGAATTGATTGGTTTTGAAATCCAGAGCAATCCAATCACTAGGTAACCCAACCGCCGAAACTTGAGAGGAGTTCTCCAAGACGTAGTAGCTACTGTCTACTAAACTCAGCCAGTTTCGTTCGGGATCAACCTGAGCAAACAGGCGAAACGCATAAGGGGCGAGATAGGACGGATTAAGATAAATCGTCGATGGCGACGGGACAAAGGCTTCCTTTGGTCCAGGGAGCAGATAACGCTTCCCATCAGGTCCTGCGATGGTGGAATACTCCCACAAATCGCGCAACTTGATTCGCGCTAACTCTAGGTACTCCGGGCGATTCCAGCGGCGGTATGCCCAAATTAATGCTGTAATCGCATCAATATCAGCATCGCTGGCAAAATTTCGATCAATGGCGCCCCAATTTCCCTCATCGTCCTGACCCCACAGCCAAACCCAAAGATTGTCTTCGAGTTCGCCTGTTTTTGAGAGTCGATGCAGGTTCTCTTCTGCCCAGTTTAAGGTAAGGGCAAATGTGCTTGGGTCATTAATCAATACAGCCCTGAGCATAGCGTAGGCTTGTCCTTCTGAGGTAGAGCGATCGCTGGCTTCGTAGTCGATCACTCGCCCGTCTTCTTGAATAAATTGTTGTTTGTAGATGACCCAGCTTTGTTCGAGTATATCCTGAATAGCCGTCGATGGGGATAAAGTTGGAAAATCAGCAACCGGGGAAGTCGTTGCTGTGGGTTGGGAAGGGGATACAGACGCTTCCGGCTGTTCGGGTTCGGAGAATTTTATGGACACACAACTGGTGAGATTCAACAGCAGTAACATAGCGCTTGTAGTAAGCGCTTTAGCGCTTCTGGCACTAAAGTGCCTACTACGAACCCAGCTTTTAAGAACCCTTGCCAACTTTCCCCCCAAATCTATGATTTTTCCTTTGTCATTTGTCATTTGTCATTTGTCATTCGTCATTCATCATTCGTCATTCGTCATTCGTCATTTGTAGGGGCGAAGCATTTGGGGGGCTATCTGATGATACTTGTCCAAAATATTATACCCAAATGCTTCGCCCAGCTCCGGTGATGTCGTTGATGGATAAAACGGATAAAATCGGGGCGGGTTTAGTTACATTAGTGATTGAACCTGAATGTTATCAGTAAAACCCGCCCCTACCCATTCAAAACCGTTCCCACGGGGGTTGAAATCCTCGTCGTTGTAAAAAGTCTTCCTGAATTTGTTGCCTTTGATTTGATAATTCTGGATTGAGGGTTCCTCCTTGTTGAAGTTGCTCTACTTGTATCGCTTCCAAATCCGCTAAGGCTTCAAGTTGATAGTCTTGAACCCGTTTGAGACTAATCATCGCCTGACGAATCCCTTGATCATTGGGTTCAAGTGCCAAGGCTTGGGAATAAAGATTGCTGGCTTCATCCAATCGTCGTTGTTGAAATCGAACGCCAGCTAGTGCTGATAATGCCTCTTGATTATCAGGTTGCGCCGATAAAATTAACTGGTATGCTTGTTCTGCTAGTTCTAAATCATCGATAGCTTGACCAATTTGCCCTTGTAAGAAGTAGTTGCGGATGTTAGTAGGATCTCGCGCTACCAGTTGCGCTACCCTAACCCGGGCTTGTTCGGGACTGCGTTGAGCGATAAGCTGAATCGCTCGGATTTGCACAGGCAGGTTCGTCGGATCAATCTGAAGTAGTCTGTTATAGAGTGCCTCGCGTTGGGGAGACGGGGGTAATGCTCCCACCAGAGTAAATAACTCCGAAGGCGCATTGGTGGCGGGTTGAGTCTGTAACCAATAGTTGAGAACCCCTTGGGCTTGGGACTCAGAAATCAGATCCGCCTGGTATGCTAGGTTGGCACGCGCTAGTTGTAATGTCGTCTCCTGGGGATTGCGGGCAATTAACTGGTCAAATACGGCTAGGGCTTCCGTGGGACGATTTTGTTGCAGCCGAACATTCGCTAGCCCCCGTATAGCCCCGTTGAGAATATCCCGTTCTGAAGGATTACTGGCAATTAAGGCTTGGTAGCGCTGGGCGCTGGCTTCTAAGTTCCCTTCACGACGCTCAATTTCTGCGGCTAACAACTGTGGGGCTACGTCTTCAGCACCTGCGGGGGTTGCTGCATAAGCCGCTAACGCCTGTCTTGCTCCCGGTAGGTTATTGTTATCCAGCAAAATCTGGGCGATGCGGAAATTTAAGAAGGGAGCATTAACACCCGATTGGAGGAGATTGGTGTAAATGGGTAATAATTCCGGTCCTGGGGGTTCAATCCCGGCTAAGGCTTGGGCGATCAGTTGTCGTTCACTGGGATCGGCGGGTAGCGGTTGCAGGGCGCTCAATAGACGGGCTTTGAGTTCAGCTTCGGAAATTAAACCCAGTTCCCGTTCCAACGCCACTTGCTTGACTAAGAGGGTGCGGTCATTGGGTTGTAAGCTTAATAATTGCCGATAGAGATTTAGGGCGGTTTGCTGTTCGTTGGGTAACCCACTAAATATATCAGCAATTTCACGCAAAAGTTTGGGTTCGGGATTGGGGGTTTGATTGAGCGCCTGACGGTACAGATTTGCTACTTGTTGGGTCAGGGCTTGGTTACCCGTCTGATTGCGAATTTCATTTAAGGCTCGTGCTAACGGTAAAGTCGCATTAGGATTTCCTTGCAGGGGTGTTAAGACATTTAGCGCTTCAGTCGGCTGCTGATTGGCAAGATAGGCTTGGGATAAGGCGGCTCGGGTGAAAATGGCTAACTGCGGATCAGAGAGGAGTTGGGGCGATCGCAGTTGTCCTTCCAAAACCTGTACCGCAGCCGCTGGATTCCCGGTGTCTTGTAAGGCGCGGGCGTAAGCAACAGCAGGATACCCGGTAATTTGTCCCCCTGTCATCAGATAGCGGTTAAACAGTTCCAATCCCCGTTGCGAATCACCGCTATTGGTAAAGGTTTCGGCGGCTCCGAGAAGAATATCCGGTGTGGGATTTCCTTGTAGAACAATTTGATAGTCCGCCAAGGCTTCGGCAAATCGTTGCTGAAAGCCGTAGAGTTTGGCTCGCAAAGCCCGGGCTTCGATATCGTTGGGGTTGAGATTCAGTAATGTGGTCAGTGCTTCAATTCCCTGAACCTGCCATTCCGATCGATAAGTGCCAAATAGACCCACCGACTTTAAGGCTAGTTCATTTGTGGGGTCTTGCGCCAATACTCGTTGATAGGCATTCCACGCTTGATCAACATTTCCTTGTCGTCGATGAGCGATCGCTAGACCTAACTTGGCATCCAAGGAATCAGGATAGCGCCGCACCGCTGCCTCAAATGCCGCGATCGCGTCTTGGACTCGTCCTTGACTCAGCAGTGAAAAGGCTTGGCGGACTTCTGTGGGTACTGTTTGGGCATGAACAGCCGGTATGGCGTAAACCATCGGTGCGCTAATCACTAATCCAGCTAGTCCTAATCCAATGAGTTTAGTCATTTGTTATTCGTCATTCGTCATTCGTCATTCGTCATTTGTCATTGGCGAACCGGGGATTGGGCTCTCGCATTCGCGTTGACACTTTGGTAGAAAACCGATAGATTTGGGCGCGAATGCGAGAGCCCCTACAAATGGATCTGCTCCCCCTGCTCTGTTCAATTTCCTCGGGGAATTACATCGAATTCGGTTTTTAAGCGCACACCGACATCCGTTTCCGAGAAGTTATTGCGTTGCTGGAGGGTAAATCCCAGACGAAGATTGGGTAAAAATCGGAAATCATAGAATAGCTCTAAAACATCTGGATCTTCTTGACTTTCGTTATTCGATAATTCTTGACCATACCCTAATCCTAGGCGATCATTTTGGGTAAATACATCCAAAAAGCTAACACCAAAACTATAGGTCGTAGCCGCTTCGTCAATTTCGCGGTTGATATACCGACCATAGCGACCAAAGACCCCCATATTCCACTCTGGAATAAAATATTCAGCATTGAGACCATAAGCCTCTTCCCGATCATCTTCTTCGATTCCAAAATTATTATCCCCGCGTGCGATGGAGAAAATTTCGTTAAATCCTGTCTCTGAACCCCCGTCGCGATCAGTAGCATAAGTACCGCGAATAATGCCATTGCCATAGCGCAGACCAATTTCTCCAGCAAATCCATCTAAAGCAAAATCACCGATACTTGCCGATGATGAAAAAGCCGCCGCTTTGGCTTCAATATTGTCAGTCAGTGTCCAATTGACCAAGAAGCCGGGGCGAGGGGAAATTCCAGTAGCACTTAGGGCAGGATTTGTTTGAAAAACGGGATTAAAGAAATGGGTGACGCCATCTTTAGCAAAGCTGTTGCGATCAAAGTAAGAGGTTAAGTCTAATTGACCGATAACAAAGCGTAAATTCGGCAAATCGGTAAACGGAGCTGTGGCAAAATAAAGTTCGTTAATGTTTAATCCTTGGTTGGGAGAATCAGCTAAGCCACTATCTTCGCTGGTTAAATCCAATGTGGCAGCAAATAGCGCCCTAGGAGTTAGGGGATAGACTCCAGCCAACCGCGCCCTCGCTACCGATGAGTCGCCCTGTACCACATAAGTTCCTTGGAACTGTAAGGAGGGATCTCGCAACGCTGTGCTGCGTAGCAGGGAAGATGCTGGTTGATTGGGCTGGGTTGGGTCAAACTGAGGAGTCGCCACTGGAGGGAGCAGGTTTGGGTTAGGAGTACCGGGTACAACGACTGGATTGGGTGACACGAAAGGAGACTGTGCCAAGGAATTATTCCCGTTCAACCCGTTTGAGTTAGGATTAACCGTTGGGGGTAACGCCGCTTGAGTTTGTGGCAGGGAATAAAACTGTCCTCCACTGGGATTATAGGCATTAAAACTTGGGGAATTTGGGTTAATCGGTGCGGGCAAGGGAACTTGGTTTTGGGGGAAGGAATAAAACTGCCCGACACCTGGATTATAGCCATTAAAACTTGGGGAATTTGGGTTAATCGGTGCAGGTAAGGGAACTTGGTTTTGGGGTAGATAAGAAAACTGCCCGACACCTGGATTATAGCCGTTAAAACTTGGGGAATTTGGGTTAACTGGTGCGGGTAAGGGAACTTGGTTTTGGGGTAGATAAGAAAACTGCCCGACACCTGGATTATAGCCGTTAAAACTTTGGGAATTTGGGTTAACTGATGGAGGTAAGGGAGCTTGGTTTTGGGGGAAGGAATAAAACTGCCCTGCACCTGGGTTATAGCTATTAAACCCAACTGGAGTTTGAGTGGGTGGCATTGACCAAACTTGCGGCGTTTGAGGGATGTAAGCAAACTGCCCGCCTCCAGGGTTATAAGGATTTGCTCCCATTGGGACTCCCATGGATTGTATTGGCACCAGGATTAGGGTTTGAGGCATATAGGGAACTTGTCCCCCTCCTGGATTATAGATGCTGCCCCCGATTGGCATTCCCATGGTTTGTACGGGTACTAGAATGACAGCTTGAGGCATGTAGGGAACTTGTCCCCCTCCTGGATTGTAAGGATTTGCTCCCCCAGGAAAGCCCAGAGTTGACGCAGGTATAAAGTTTGGAGTTGGGGCAAAGGAAGAGGATTGTCCCCAGGTGGGGTTGTAGGAATTGATGCCCATAGCCGCTCCAGTACCGGGCATAGGGATAATGTTGGGCGTTTGGTTAAAGGAAGAGGGCTGTCCCCATGTTTGATTGTAGGGATTAGCACCCTGGGGTTGCAGAGTGGGTGAAATGATAGAGGGAAAAGCGGGGAGCTGCCCTGAGCCTGAGTTAGAGCCTGTAGAACCTAGAGGAATAGTATTTGTCGGTACAGGTAAAGGAGATGAATTTTGTAAGAGGGTAGGAAGCTGCGCCACCTTCAAGTCGAAGTTATCTCTAAACCTGACAGAGGTTTCGAGGGCAAGTGTTGGGTTACAGGTGGTTTGATCTTGACAATTCTGATTAGAGGAAAGTTCGGGAGTCAGAAACTCTTCCTGAATGTTTAAGGTTTGGTGGGAAGAATTTAGAGCCAGTTCTGATAAACCCGACTGAGTTGATATACTTGCTTGAATCGGAAGATTGGGGATGGGGGAAGGAATAGTCCTGAGATACGTGCTACTTTCTGCTTCCTCTATATCGGTGGGGGCGGGACTATTTTCCTGACTCTGTTGCTCAGAGTGTCTCGCTGGAACGGTTTGGTCAAGTGTTTCTTTTTTACCAGCTTTAGCATTGGCTTCAAACGCGATGACTGAAGGTTTAGGATTCAGGTTCATCGATGGAGAAGCATCTAACCCTGAGACGTTGCCAACCCTGTGGGCATAGACGGGAGCCTTATCTGGACGTTGGCTCAGTTCAAACACCCGTTGATGCGAGCGCTTTGCTTGATTCAGAGATAATGTGAAATCATCTGATGATTTTTCTCCTCCAATATCTTGCTGATTGGCAACCTCTGAGTCAGATAGAGTTGCCTGAGCGGGTTTAATTTCAAGTAATCCTAGCGTCCAAAAAGCGATAAGTGATCCAATACTAAGCAAATTAATCCATAGCAGCGGCTTAAGAAAGCCGAATCGTTGAGAATCAGGGACTATTAAGTTCATTACCGGAGTTTGTTTGACCGATTGATGTTTGCCCTGCACCCTGTCGCCACTCTAGCAAATGAATTAATCATTGGCGACTCATACAACCTCAGTTGAATTAAGGTTGAATCTTGTTTTATTGATAACCGAAGAGAGCCGATGATGTTTTTTGGTTATAAACATCCACCTGTTCTAGCTAAAATCACCCGATTACGCCTGAATTCCAGAAAATTGACAGGTCAATTCCTGCCATATTTATGGCACTCTTAGCACAATGGTTTAGTTAGGAACTAATCCCCACCCCTGAAACTTTTGCCAAGCCACAGAAACGTTTAGCTCTAAATAAAACGGTAAGGCAAAGCCTAAATCCGTCCTAAGCTAAGTTTACCCAAAGGTACAGGCATGGATTGCCGAAACCGTTGAGTTACTATGGCTTCGCTCGTTACCGAAACAGCGATCGCGCCTCAGTCAATCCCCTTTGATCAAAGGTCTAATCAGCTAGCTGTGTTGGCTTGTGCAACACGATGACAGATGGAGATACTTTGACTTAAGAGAATGGGTACTCCTTTCCTAGACCATAGTTTCACAGATTGTTTGCTCTTAGAGCGAAAATTGCACCCCTGAATAATTTTTAGATCCGCTCAAGAGGAGTTAGTCCATATCTAGTTTAATGCGTAGTTTGACAGAGGCTCCAGAACCCTTAAGCCATTGGAGCTGCAATTGAGCATTAATCTACAACCACGCCTTAACTTCTCAGTTTTAACATATTCAAGAAATTTGCCAAGGGGGTACAGAGTGTAGCGCGTCAAAACCTCCCAAATCCCCTGGGGCTAAAGTATTGATTCACTATTCCAAATATTCGCTGGTGAAAGGATAATAGATATGAGGCACAAAGGAGTAGAGTTCAGTTAATTCTGAGTGAATTCACAGATAAAGAGCGGGAGGATGGAAGCCCCGTATTTTTCAAATCGGAGATGAAATCCGACGCGGCGAATTTATTCGCTGTCAACTGGTACAAAAGTCCACACCGAACCCGATCAACCGAGTTCGGTGTGGGGTAGTTCACCGCCCGATTCCGACATAGCGGAACCCTGCGCCTTCTAGCACTTTAGGATCGAGAAAGTTACGACCATCAATGAGTACAGCATTATGCATCAGCTTTGCCATCTTGCCATAATCCAGAGTCTGGAATTGTTCCCAGTCGGTGACTAATACCAAGGCGTCACAGCCATCAGCCAAGCGATCAGGATCACCTTCCACCTGCACACCGGATAAACCGTGACTCATACCACTAGAGGAAATAATGGGGTCATAGGCTTTGACTTTTGCTCCCAACCGATTGAGATTTTCAATCAGAATCAGTGCTGGAGCATCTCGCATATCATCAGTATCCGGCTTAAAGGTCAATCCCAGAAGTCCCACCGTTTTACCTTTGAGGATTTTGAGTTCTTGCTGGAGTTTTTCCACAGCAATTAAGCGCTGGCGCTCATTCACACTAACCGCCGCTTTCAGTAGCTGAGCATCGAACCCATAGTCATCAGCCGTATGAATCAACGCGGAGACATCCTTAGGAAAACAGGAACCGCCCCAACCAATCCCAGCTTGCAGGAATTTACCACCAATGCGAGTATCTAAACCAATCCCTTTGGCGACTTGAGTCACATCCGCGCCCACGCGATCGCAGATATTGGCGATTTCGTTAATGAAGCTAATTTTCGTGGCTAAAAAGGAATTGGAGGCATATTTTACCATCTCCGCCGAACTCAAATCCGTCACCACCACAGGGACAGGCGGTAGGGAGTTATCTTCTGCAGGTTGACGCTCAACGATAGGAGCGTAGAGTTCTTTCATCATGGCAATGGCGCGATCGCTATTGCTTCCCAACACGATGCGATCGGGGTTAAAGGTATCATAAATCGCTGACCCTTCCCGTAAAAACTCTGGATTACTCACCACGTCAAACTCAACCCTCGAGTCTGACGTCGTATGATCGGCTACACCATCAAGTACAATCATTCGTACCCAATCCCCAGATCCAATGGGCACTGTTGACTTATTCACAATCACCTTGTATCCACCATTGAGGTGAGTACCAATACCACGGGCTACCGCTTCCACATAACGAGTATCACTTTCACCATTTGGTAAGGCTGGTGTTCCCACCGCAATAAACAGAATTTCCCCATGAGCGACACCCCCTGCCAAATCTGAGGTAAACTCCAAACTGCCAGCTTTACTGCAAGCTTGCATCAGTTCGGATAGTCCCGGCTCATAGATTGGTGACTGTCCTGATTTCATCAATTTGACTTTTTCTTCATTGTTATCCACACAGATAACATGGTGTCCGATATGGGCTAAGCAAACTCCGGTTACTAAGCCGACATATCCAGTACCGATAACACAAACGCGCATGAGCTGATCCTCTCTGGTAGATGGTAGGAATCAGGGCTATCTAGCTGATTGATTCGTTTGCTGGTAAGCCCCCTGACTTAATACTGTAATCGCTTAGCTCGAAACCAGGGAATACCCTTCAGCCGTTAAGCGATCGCGGAAATCCTCAACAGTTGTTTTCAACCCCTCCTGTAAGGGTATCGTCGGTTGCCAACCCAGTAAAGTCTTGGCTTTGATAATATCGGGGCGGCGACGTTGCGGGTCATCTTGCGGTAGATCCTTAAATATAATTTCTGTATCCGGATTGACCATTTGTTGAACCGCTTGAGCCAGTTGTAAAATCGTATACTCATCCGGATTCCCCAGATTAATCGGTCCGGTATGATCATTATTCATCAACCGAATTAATCCTTCAACCAAATCCGACACATAACAGAAACTGCGAGTTTGTGAACCCTTTCCATACACCGTTAGGGGTTCACCCTTTAAAGCTTGCACGATAAAATTACTCACGACGCGCCCATCATTTTCCAGCATCCGAGATCCGTAGGTATTAAAAATCCGAGCCACCCGAATTTCTACACCATTTTGGAGATGGTAGTCAAACGCCAGAGTTTCCGCCACTCGCTTCCCTTCGTCATAACAACTGCGAGGTCCAATTGGATTAACATTTCCTCGGTATTCTTCCGTTTGAGGATGGACTTCCGGATCACCATACACTTCTGAGGTTGAGGCTAATAAAAACCTTGCCCCCACCCGCTTGGCTAACCCCAACATATAGAGGGTTCCCATGACATTGGTTTTAATGGTCTTGACAGGATTGTACTGATAGTGTATCGGCGAAGCGGGACAAGCCAGATGGTAAATTTGGTCAACCTCTAGTCGAATCGGTTCCGTAATATCGTGGCGGATCAGCTCAAAGTAGGGATTATCCAGCCATTTAACTATATTGCGCTTGGTGCCAGTATAGAAGTTATCTAAACAGAGAACTTCATGATCGGCTTCCATTAACCGATCAATGAGATGGGAGCCAATAAAACCAGCACCACCTGTAACTAGAATTCTCATAGGTTTTTCAGGATAGAACGACCTTGTGGGCTACTTTGAGTAAATTGATTCAGCTCTACCATGTTACATTTAAACCCACATTGGCAAGTCATCGCCATCCTTAAAATCGCTTCATTCCTTTCAGAACGTGAAATTGAGACAAATTAAACGCCCAAACCCTGACAATCGCTTTTGCCTGTGGTTATGATATTGGTTGAACTTTCTTAACACAACTAGATTTTAGGCAAGCGAACGCGGTTTAGGGTGCATGATTTGATCGTTGACTTGCCATACCTCAAAAGTTTGACCTGATTAACTGACAAAACTGCCCAATTTATTTTGGCTCAAAGGTTGTCGATCGATCCTCACGGCTCGAAGTGAGGCTGTAACCTGGCACAACGTTGCTGGGACGTTTCTGAGGGGAGTTCTCTGGCAGTTTTTGCGTCAGAGACATTAATTTCGGTGCTTAAGTTGTATCCACCTGCTTGAACTTAATTTATGCTGCTAGAGACCTTACACTCGCCAGAGTCTGTCCTCGCTCAAATGGATACCTTCAGTACCGGGAAATTAGAACTGTGGTTTCAGCCCGTTTATCAAACGGCGACGGGTGCTGTATTACACAATGAAATACTTCTGCGTTGGCGAGACGAAGCCGGAAATCTGCACTTACCCCAGGAATTCTTACCCACGTTGTCGGATACCGGACAACTGCAAAAAGCTGATCGCGCCGTCATTCGCAAGGCAATAGAACTCTTAGCGGAACAGCCGGATCGATGCCTGTCGATTAATCTTTCGGGAGAGGGATTAAATAACTTTGAACTGATCGAATATATTGAAACACTTCTGGATCAGTCAGGAGTTGACCCGAAGCAACTGAGTTTTGAGCTAACCGAATCAACCATCGCCAAAGATTTTCCCACAATTCGGGCATTTGTCCGCGAACTCAAAAGTCTCGGTTGTGCGATCGTTCTGGATAACTTTGCCAGTCGCGAATTAACCCTGTTTCAATGTCAACAACTGGCGGTTGATCTGGTTAAAGTTGATGGTCAACTCATCCAACGGCTAAAAACAGAACCGAGTAGTCGTGTCTTAACCAAAGCCATTCTCGAAGGCATTCAGGCGCTGAGTCAGGTGGCGGCTAAATTTGTCAGCGATGCGGTTACCCTCTCACTGGTGAAAGAAGTCGGGATTGATTTAGTTCAAGGACACCATCTTAAAACCCCTAGTCCATCACCCGATTGGACGGAATTAGTTCGCCCAGAGGAGGAACAGGATTCACCCACGGCGGAAGTCCAAAAACCCACTCAATCCTGGCGTTTCCTGGTGGGAACGGGGTTTGTGGTGCTGGGATTAGGGGCAGTCGGTGTGGGGATTGCCTCCATTGGCTATCGCCTCAGTCACTTAGTTGTAGACGGTAGCACGATTAACGGGCGAATTGTGCGGTTACAAGCGCCAACCACGGGTAATATTCAAGCATTTTACGCCCAGCCAGGAGTGGTTGTGAAATCAGGACAACTTCTCGCCCGGATTAGTCAAGAACCTAGTCCCCAAGAACAAGAAGCCCTACTCCGCCTAGAACGCGCCCAAGAACAAGAACAAATCCGCAATCAGCTTGAAAGTCTCGAATTACAAGGGCAAATTCAGGTGAATGCCACTCAGCTAGCATCGGCGAAACAGTCCCTAGGATTACTGAAAACGCAGTTACAGCAACTTGAACGTCGAGACCAAGCCGTGCGACAAGTGGATGTAGAACTGGGCTTAGACTCGATTAAGGAACAGCAAGCTGTGGTTCAAGCGGCACAGGCAAAAGCTGAAGCCGCCCGATTAGATTATCAACGGTATCAAACCCTATTAGAAGCAGGAGGTGTATCCGCACAGGAAACCGATCAGTTGCGCTTAGTCTGGCAATCCGCACAAGCGGAAGTCAAGCAAGCCCAATCTGTCCTGGATGGGACGCAAAAGGCAGTCAATGCTGCCCAAGCGGGTATTGCTCGCAGTAATCGCAATAATATTATGGGCGGGGTTCTGTCCGATCAACGGATTACTTTACAGCAGACGATTCAACAGCAATCCGTTGTGGTAAATACGATGGAAGCGCAATTGGCTAAACTCAAGCAGCAGCTAAATAACAGCCAGTCTCTCCAAAAAAATGCTCCTTCTCTGGTCAACGATCTCAAACAACTGCAAAGCGAACGTAAAGTGCAAAACGTGTCAGCCCCCTTTGCGGGTGTTGTCTACACTACGGAACGAGAACAAGGCGAACAGGTTAATCAGTTAGAACCAATTGTTACGTTGCTTGATTGCAATAACCTGTGGGTAGAAACCGTAGTTAGTGCTGAACAAGCCAGTTCAATCAATACCGATAAACCTGTGACTGTAGGATTAGCAGGTTATGCCCAAACAGTCAAGGGTGAAATTGACCTGATTCAGCCGATTAGTAATATGCAGCAGCTTAATAAGTTGACCCAGGTTCAAGCCCTACAGCCTGCGATTCCGCCTAAATTAGTGGGACAACCGTTAACCCGAATTACAGTACGGATTCCACCGCCGCCGCAACATAAGAATTCCCAACAGTTCTGTGGATTGGGACAAGCAGCGAGGCTGACGTTTCCGAAGAAACTTTTTGGTAATCGTTGAATTGGGATTTATATCTCAATTTTTTTTGTCTGTATTCCCTTGATTGCAGGCAGTTATGGCTGGTTTATAGGACTTACGCAAAGGTTCTATAGGTAGGGTGTGTTAGCGTAGCGTAACGCACCTTAACCAATATATAAGTGGGTGGACACAATTAAAGTTAACGGTTGAGATTAGGGAACAGGGAACAGGGAACAGGGAACAGTAAGGGTTTGAGGACGATTTGCCAAACTTAATACAGTACCGTTTTCTTTTGTCCGACTACTTATGGTGTGGCTGCGTAAGTCTTGGTTTAGTTACATCTTTTGTGAGGTAAAACATGATAACCGTAATCTCACTCGGTCAGGGCGGGTTTAGTTACATCTAGGTGAGGTGACAAATGATAGTAGTGAAACCCGCCCCTACACACCATTAAAGACGTGCCATGGCACGTCTCTACATCCAAAAACTCTATGACTCGACTATTTCGTTGGCAAAACATCTCGTCCTATCTCAACGGGTTAGCCCTTCTGTGTCTTTCCGCCTTCGGTTTTATTGGCTTCTACCTGCTGCGTAACCCAGAACAATTAGACCTATTAGGCATATCCGGTTTAATTAGTATGGGGCTGATCGGCATTTGGCGATGGTCATGGTGGGCGCTGCAAGTGATTCGTTCTCGGATTTACCTACACTGGGTTTTTCCCCGGTGGCGCAAACAAGCCGATCGCATCCCCCTGGATAAGTTACCTCCTGTTTGCTTATTAGTCCCAACCTATAAGGAAAAACCTTGGATCACGGAACGAGTTTTCCGGGTAATCGCCCAAGAAGCCCAAAGCCTCTCTTATCCCCTGACGCTGCTAGTTACCAGTAGCAGTGATGACGAAAATGCTGCCATCTTAAAGGTACTTAAATCCGTTGATCCTGAACTTAGTTGTATTCGCCTGATCCAAATGGTGCAGACGGGGGAAGGAAAGCGCAAAGCCATGGCGGATGGATTACGAGAATTAGCGCGTTTAAATCTACCCCAAAATGCCGTTGTTGGTTTAATGGATGGCGATTCTGAACTAACACCTGGAACCTTACGTCGCTGCTTGCCATTTTTTCGCCTATTTCCCAAAATGGGGGCGCTGACAACGGATGAATTACCAATTGTTGAGGGATCGTATCTGTTTTCTGAATGGTTCCATTTACGCCTATCCCAGCGTCATTATCAAATGTGTTCTGTGTCCCTGTCGCAAAAAGTGATGTGTTTGACGGGACGCTTTTCCCTATTTCGGGTGGAGGCTGCGCTTCATCCCACATTTGCGGATCAGTTAGAACTGGATACGTTGGATGATTGGTTGTGGGGACAGTTTAAATTCCTCTCCGGCGATGATAAAACCACCTGGTATTGGTTACTGCGCCGGGGTTATGACATGCTTTATATCCCCGATGTGATTGTCTATTCCATTGAGACGATTTATGGGTCATTACTCGATCGCGCTTACCAGAATATGCGCCGCTGGTATGGGAATATGTTGCGGAACAGCGATCGCGCGATCGGATTGGGTCCGGGTAAGGCGGGATGGTTCATGTGGTACTGTCTCCTGGATCAACGGATTAGTTACTGGACGACTCTAATCACCCCCGGTTCGTTATCGATTTGTTTAGTTCAAGGGTATTGGTTAGCCGCTGGACTGATTCTCTGTTGGATTCTTTGTACTCGACCGATCATTTTAACCATCATTTTCTGGGGGCGACAATCTCGACTTAAACCGATTCATTTACCCGTCTTTTTAATTGCCCAGTGGAGTTCCTGTATTATCAAAATCTGGACTCAGATGAACCTTGCTCAACAAAAGTGGTCAAACCGAGGAAATCAAAGTATCTCCGCCGCCGGATCGGGTTGGGAACGGTTGGTTAAAGTAAGTGTGTCTCGTTTTCTTTATGTTTCCCAGTTATTTGGTTTTGTGATTATTTTATGTTGGTTTGCCAGCCTTCTCACTCCCTTGCAAGATGTGGCAGGTTTATGGTCAAACAGTACCTGGGCGATGAGTCAATCGGTTCCCCCTCAAATTATTGAAGCGATAGATCATGGGATTATTCCCAATGATGGTCAAGATGATGCCAAATCACTCCAGGCGTTAATTAATCGTCTTTCTGGGGAAGACTCAGTTCAGATTAATTTACCCATTGGTGAAATTGATTTGTTTCATCCCATCGAAATTAATCGTAGTCATACGATTATTAAAGGGCAAGGGATACGGCGAACGATTTTACAAGCGCATATCAGTCAAGCTGATACAGAAGCCGTTCTAGTCATGCGACCCCTAATCGAAAAAGTGGATTCTCGTCAGAATCGGATTCAGGATATACATTTAAGTGGATTTACACTTCGTAAAAAATTACCCAACTCAACGGAAAATATATCTGCTGTTGGCAGTATCCTTTTGGAAAATGTAGTAGAGTCTTCGCTGAGAAACCTTGATTTAGCTAACAGTAGCAATCGGGCTTTAATCATGCGTCATACGGAGGATGTAACTGTCGAGTATGTGTTGCCAGAGACAGCTTTCAAGAAAAAGGAATAAAAAGAATCTGATTTTCGTATTCTTCAGGCTGGCTACATCAAGTCCGGGCAATCGTCTGACCAGCCAACGCAATATGGCTCCGTTAAAGTTTTCGTCATTGGACTTACGCAAAACCTCTATGTGTAGGGTGTGTTAGCGTAGCGTAACGCACCTTTGCCACGATATGTGGTGTAGCTGCGTAAGTCCTGCGTCAGTCAAAAGACGCACTTGATATCAACTCATTGGGTATTAATGGCGAGTAAGGAGACGTTGCCTCAGATTAACCAAGTTATAGTTTTGAGCCAGTTTTTGTCTGTGTTGTTGAGCTTTTTGGCGACGTTGTTCTAAGTAGTTATCAATTTGCTGGCGATGGGTAAGGTAGTAAGTGATAGCCGTGTAAATCTCTGACAGGTGAAGCACATCGTACTGGAGAGCAATCTCTTCAGGAGTGGAGCCAGTGTGGTAGGCGGCAAGTAAGCTGTCAAGGGTAACTCGGCTTTGACCAATACGGATACCCCCGGCTTCGTCCCATCGTAGGGGTGGAGCTGTAGCTAGAAATTCAACTGGAATGCTCATGGGATAGTCTTTCTGGCAGAACTTGACTCTTTTTCCTAGCTTACTCTACTGGTCAAGGAACTTAATGCTTAAATTGGATTGACATGGGTTGAGCTTAAATGTGTGGGATGGGGAAGCAGGGACACCGTAGCTGAAAATTAGGATGGACAGGGGTTGTGGCTTAAGTTGACACGGATGAAGGCTTGCGCCCTGAGATACCAGATATAGTTTTGACCGCTACCTAATTAACCCAAGATACTAGTATATACCTCTTCCAGGCAAGCCGTATTCTGCTGCAAACTAAATCGTTGCTCTACGCGCTGACGTGCCGCGATCGCAAACGCTTCCCTCATCTGTGTATCCTGCACCAGAGTCAAGATAGATTTTGCCAGATTTTCCCAATCCCTTTCTCGAACCAGAAACCCTGTTTCGCCATCCACCACAGCTTCAGGAATCCCCGCACTCCTAGAACTCACCACAGGTAATCCCATCGCCATGGCTTCTAAGATAACTATCGGCAGCCCCTCTGTCTCTCCCCGATCAGTTGTGATACTTGGCGCACAGAGTACAGAAGCACAATTCATCCACATTTTAACCGTTTCTGGTGCTTGTACTCCCAGAAAACGGTAGCGACTTAATCCCTTTTTCGCTAACGTTTCTAAACTCTGACGCAGAGAACCATCGCCAATCATCACTAACTCGACATCGGGTCTAATTTTTTGCACCTCAGCCATTGCCCGAATTAAATAGTCGCACCCCTTTTTCTCAACCAAACGCCCCACAAATAAAACCGTTGATTCTCGCTGAACCTGGGTATCCGGCGTGAATTTATCGACATCAATGCCAATATAACCAACTTTCACCTTTTCCGCTGGACATCCTTTTTCTATCAGTTGAGAACGGATAAACTGGGAAACCGCAATCAAACAATCGGCTTCCCGAAAAAGGGTCTTGCGCCTTCTCCCATAAAACTCCCGAAAAAACTGACCCCGCCGCTTGACAAAATCTTCCCCATAGTCATACCACGTTTTTCCGCTTACTTCGATTTCCGCTGTTGCATAATAGCCGTGGAATGTAACAACTAGCGGAACACCTAACTTCCGAGCTAAAGGTAATGCTAAAACGCCATCCAAGCCAAAATGAGCGTGAATCAAGCTAGGTGATAAATTTTTGATTCGCTTCAGCCAATTCGGATGAAGTACGCCAGCTAATTTATACGCTGTCTTCCACAAACCGGGCAAAGGTTTTTCATCATCCAAAACCAAGCAGTTTTCCTTTGGTATCATAGATTTAGCACTATGAAGATAGGAAGACCCGACGTAGAACCCTTGATAAGACCTAAAACTTTCAACTTGAGCCGGAATAAACGTTTCTGAATAAGGTAACAGTTGGTCGCGGTAAATAAGAACTATTTTTTTCATTAATAATAATTTAGCTTATTTAGGCAGCAGAGGACGCAGAATTGACTTAGCTAGACCGCGAATTAACGGAAGACCAGTCAACGGAGAGAAAACCAGTTCGGGTGCAACGTTAGACGCTTTCAGATAACTCTCCCAAGCCGTTCTATAGTTCCCCTTTCTATACTCATTTTCCGCGCTTTGCGACAAACGAGCGCTTTCTCGAATCCGGTTTCCCTTGGGTTGCTCTGTAGCCGGAAGGCTATCAATAAACTCCTGAAACACTTTTTCTCTAAGTTCTTCTATATTTTTCGGTCGCCACTGTCTACCGTGAACACGGTAATCTAGTACAATATCTGGAATAAGAGCAACTTTACCCAATTTAGCCACTTTCAGCCAGAGTTGCCTATCCTCACAGATTATCAGATCGGGTCGATAACCGCCCACTTCTCTAATAATTTTTGTTCGGTATAAATTCTGACCCGAAATCGAAGACCAACCCGCCAGCAATTCCGACCAAATGAATTTCTCTACATAAACTATGGGATGTTCTATTTTTAGGGCATAATCACCCACTTTAAACTTCCATCTCGCGCCCACTGAAGCGACAATATTTTTATTTTTTACCAAAGGTTTGGCTAAATTAGCTAAAGCATTTTGACGCAGTAAATCGTCATCATCAAGAAACATGATCAACTCTCCTCTAGCCTCTTTTAACCCTCGGTTCCGTGCTGCCGAACGTTCGGAATTTTCGGGTTGCTTAAATATCCTAATATTAGGTTTATTTATGTTGGTTAGCCACGTCCAAGTTTCGTCTTCAGAAGCATCATCGACAATCAGAAGTTCCCAATTTTTAAAGTCTTGGGCTTCAACGCTAGCGACAGCTTCTTTGAGAAATTCCAGCCGATTATAAGTTGAAATTACCACAGAAACCAAGGGATGATGCATTACTTTTACCTCAAACGGTTAACCAGCTTGTTAAATCTTTATCAAGAAGCTCTTGAAGCTTCAATATGTCTTCTCGATACTCTTCTATCAGTTGTTTACGAACCTCTGGAAGCAGGGGTGGCTTGGGACGGCGGTTAAGGTTTAATAATCTGGATTTTACCGACTTACGTAATTCAGGTGAAACAAATTTACGCAAAAATGTACTGGTTGGGTTCCGAGGATCGAAAAACTTATTAAGCGTTCTATTTTTAGGGATAGAAGTAACATTGTATTTTTGCGAAATATTCGGACAAAAATTATCGTCTACACCCAAAAAAACAAAGATATCGTTTAATACAGAAAAAGAGTCCGCTTGAAAATCTTCATAAAGATAGACTTTAATTTGGTTGCTGGCAAATTTGTCGAAATAGCGCTTCAACTGAGAATAATAAAACCCTCTTTGTTTATAATGCCAACGAAACCAATAGTTCTGACAAATTCGCTCGGATTCGGCTGCGATTGCTTGGGAAAAATCAGCAATTGGTTCAGCGCCTCTACTCAAATTAAATAAAAAGTCAGAGTAGGCTCGTTCAACCGGATCGCGCAGGATTGCGAGCAGCTTGACATCAGGAATATAGTGCTTTATGGTATCCGGTGCTTTTGGACTTAGCAAATAAAGGGGTGATGCTTCACCAATTGCTACTTGGTTAGAAACCTTTTCAAAGAAACGACAATAGGCTTCAAGATTAGTAATAAAATTAGGCGTATCACTATCTCCATGAAAATTACCACAATAATCGTCTTGGCGTTCTCCTTCAAGGGCAAAAAAATTCAGTTCTTTACGAGGACTCATATATATTTGTGGATGCTCGTCAAGATAGTTATTCAAGGATGTTGTTCCCGCTTTTGCTGCACCGATAATTAAAAAATTAGGCAATGTCATATATTTGGGGTTTTGCTGATGAGATTATCTTATTTATTTACCTAAAAGTGTATTAATTTTGGTTTGACCAATTCTGGCTCGTTTACACAAATCGTAGAATGCGGCTAAAAACTGAGATTGATTATGGTTGGCTAGAACCCATTCTCTACCTTCTTTGCCTAAACGAGTTCGTAACTCTCGATCCTTTATCAAGCGAGTCAAACCGTCAATAAATTGAGGAATACTGTCCATCCCACTCCCATCCCAACGCCCCACATAAATCCCGAACCGAGACACGACATCTTGAGGATTAACACAACTTAACAACGGAGTTTCACATTTGAGTGCTTCTTGGAAGCTGACAGCTAATCCTTCATGAATAGAGGTGTTAACTAAAACCCAGGCTGAAGCCAGAAGGCGAATTTTTTCCTCTCCTTGAACATGACCCATTAGTTTCACATTATCAGGTAAGTTATCGGGTTGCCAAGCCCCCTTGCCTTGAAAATGAGGTTGCCCCATAAAGATAAACTCTACATCCGGAAAATGGCGGGCTAATTCTGCAAAAAGCCAAGGGCGTTTATAGGGGTCAAGACGGGCTAAAAAAATGACGCTTGGTTTTTCACTTTTGACAATCTCTCCGGGTTCTAGATCAATAATATTGGGCAAAAAATAAACCTCTGGCGGTTGTACTCCGTAAGTTCCTAGAACTTTATCTTTGAGAAAAGGTGCAGGAGTGGCAAAGAAAATCCGACGTCCCATCCATTTTGATTGGTTAACGACTCCAGCAAAGGATGTACAGTCAAAGCATTTCAGTCCTAAAGGCAACATATTTTCTTGCCCCGGAATGCGTACTGTATTAATTTTTTCGACATCTTCTGGCGGACGCGGATCACGTACCCAAAGAACGATAGGTGTGCGCGGTAGAAGCCAAAATAAAGGGCGATAGTTCGGGCGGTAGTCAATCGATAGGATTAAGTCAAATTTTTCACTCCAAATGCGACGAACATAAGCCCATTTATCAGGCTGACGCAGGATCAGCGGTGTTTGATGAATTCGGGGATCGGGTTGACCCGATTGAGCGTAGGATTCACCCGCAATAAAGACAACATCCACGCCTAAGTTGGGGTTAGCGTTAAAGCAGTTAGCCACTTGCCGTGTCGCCCAGCCAAATCCGCCCATGCGACTGACAGATAGATCGAAAAATTCGTTAGCAATTACACCTACTTTTAGATTTTCTTGGGAATGTTTGGGAGTTGATTGGTTCATAAAATTAATAAACAAATAACTAATTTCATTTTTTAAACTAACGTCTTCTAAAATAGAAAGGACTTGCTAAACTATTAACTAGCAATGACATTTCACTCGCAGCTACGATATCAGTCGTCATAACTCGGCGGTATTTTAACCAATGAATCGCGAGGCGACGAAAATCGTTAATCAGATACAAGAAAAACATAAAGGGACGTTGCCATCGTTTATATCGTAGCATACGAGTATGATGGCGACCCCTGCCGATTCCCTGAAAAAACTGCTGTAAGTATTGCTTTTCTAAGCGGGTTTTGGGAATGTAATGATCAATGTGCATTTCCGAGTTATACCAAATTTCCCAGCCAGCTTTTTGTATGTAGATAAGGGCTTCTATATCTTCACCTTTTGCGGCTAAGGATTGACCAACTGGTCCTTGTAAAATCAAATATTTGGGGATGCAGTCTAACCAAGCCTGTTGGCGAATGACTAATCCGGCACCGGGGGGTAATACTCCCTTGGCTCTGTAGGTGTTGAAACAAATGGTTTGTTGGCGTTCAACGATAGGTAAAAAGCCGGCAATGCGTTCAAAGTTTTCCGGTGGAGGAACTTCAAACGTTCCATGAATTTGACTGCCGTAAGCACCAGCTTGGGGATGAGACTGAGCAAATAAGTAAGCTTTCGCTACCCAGTCTAATGCAGGTAAATTATCGTCGTCTAGAAAGCCAATCAGAGGAGATTGAGCTTCTTGAATGGCGCGTTGCCTTGCATAATAGGCTCCTGGCTGGGATTCAAAAAAGTATTTGAGCGGAAATGCTTCAGCCCAGTTGCATTGATAGTCTTGGATAATCTTTGCTGTATTGTCTGTACTGTTATTATCGACGATAATAATATCCCAATTTATATTTTCTGTGTCGCGCTGTGATCGCAGTCTTTCCAACAGGGCTGGCAAGTAATTTTCACGATTGTAAGTGCGAATAGCTACAGTAAATTCAGGCATTGAGTTTATTTTTTATTCATAAACTGTGGGTAACATACTCCTTGATTCAATCGTAACTTTTTTTATTTTGGAGTAAAACATTTTTCCAGAAAATGTACGATAACTTCACAAAACAATCGCGATAAGTTTAAGATTGATTAAGACTGATAAATTGCATCATTTTTAGTCAGCTTGATTCGGACTTGCGCTTTTGTTTCCTTGGGTTTAAACCCAAGGAGAGTTCACTCTTGTGCTACTCGCTCACCTCGGAGACTGAGAAATCAGCAAAATCGACATACACATCTTTTGGAGTTGCCCAAGAGGGATCACCACCGCCAAAAAAGGTGGAAAAGAATATGCCATCAATTTTGAGCTCTTCAACGCTGCGGAAGGTCAATCCTTGTTCATCGAGAACCATGTTTCCATCCAACCAAACTTTAACCCGACCATTGGCTTGACCCGGTTCATTGAGGACAACCTCCTGCTCAATATGATGCCAAGTTCCGGGAATAAATTGCCAATTCCCCCGACCAATTGATGTGCCGTATTCGTCACTTGTGGGTAAATAGGCATACAGTTCCCCATCTCCATTGCGTCTCCACATGAAGCGCGTCGAAAACCCATCGGTTCCATCAGGTGTTTTCCCGCCACTAGCACCATCACCCCCGTAAAGTCCCGGCAATTTCCCCCCCTTAACAAAGTCAAAGTCGTCGGAAAAACGAACATAATAACTCAAGCGCAGAGAATCTTTAGCGGGTAAACCTAAATCCGCATAAAACTGCGTACCTCCCAAGGGAGCGTCATTTTTTCGAGAAACCGTAGGACTAGCCGAACCCGCCGGATAGTTCACCCGCAGCACCATCTCAAATCTGCCGTCGGGGTCTTTGATCACTTCACTATTTTCTAAACCCCACTGTTTCTCAGTTTTAAAATTCCAAGATTTCTGCCAATCCGTTGCTTCAAAGTCGTTCGACCAAAGGGGGGTAACATCAGCGTTAGAGGTTGCATCTTGACGAGTTTCTGTGGAATTGGTTAAGGCAGAAGAGGACTCTATTTCATTTGAAGCAGTCTGAGCGCAACTATTCAGCATTGTGACTAAAAAAGCTGCACTTAAGCATTGAACTGAAGCGGTTAGATACTTAAATTTGGTTGACATGGGTTTGGCTTAAACGTGGGGATAGTGTAGAGTTTTGCTCATCTTTATCTTGATGCACCCTCAACCATCCAATTTAATCCTTCAGCTCGGCTTTTGTCAGCCCTTGACTGAAGAAAGGCAGAAGGCAGATGGCAGATAGCAGGGAATAAGGACGTGATCGCTATTAAGATGGATAAGCTGCTATGCAGCTAAATCCAATAATTTAGCTCCTGAAACCCTTTGCTAGCTTAGATTGCCTTATCAAATTAAATGCGTTACAGCTTATCAATACTGCTCGGATCAGCTCTAATTTAATCAGAACTTACGCCGATCCAGCATATATAGTGCCAATGGTGCGTTACGCTTGGCTAACGCACCCTACAGATAGAGGCTATGCGTAAATTCTCCCTAGAAGGGCGGGTTTATTTAATTTATCAGTTGTTGCCATAAGTTATCTGTAAAACCCGCCCCTACATCCCCGGCTTCCCCAGCTCGCCATAGTGCCATGGCACGTCTCTACATTTCTCCCTACTGAGGGTCAAGACGCAATACTGCCATAAATGCTTCTTGAGGCACATCAACTGTACCTAAAGATTTCATCCGCTTTTTCCCCTTAGCTTGCTTCTGCAGTAGTTTTTTCTTGCGGCTAATATCCCCGCCGTAACATTTAGCGAGTACGTCTTTCCGCAGTGCTGGAATATGTTCACTAGCAATCACACGACTACCAATCGAGGCTTGCAGGGGAATTTTGAATTGGTGACGGGGAATCAGTTCCCTGAGTTTTTCGACTAACGCCCGACCAACGTTGTACGCTTTATCACGGTGGACAATCATTGCCAGGGAATCAACTGGATCACCATTAATTAACACATCGAGGCGGACGAGAGTGTTTTCTCGATACCCAATGAGGTGATATTCCATACTGGCATAGCCGCGCGATCGCGACTTGAGTTGATCGAAAAAGTCGGTGACAACTTCCGCCAGAGGCAATTCATACACCAAGGTGGTTCGCCCTTGGGTTAAATACCGCATATCTTTAAACTCACCCCGCCGAGTTTGGCAAAGTTCCATCAGTGTACCCACATAGGTTTCTGGGGTAATCATCTCGATGCGACAGTATGGTTCTTCAATTTTTTCCCGCTGCTGGGGTGGAGGGAGTAAGCTGGGGTTGTCAATTTCCCGAACCTCCCCATCCATCGTCGTCACTCGATAGACTACAGACGGAGCGGTAATGATTAAATCTAAATCATATTCCCGTTCTAATCGCTCCTGGACAATTTCCATGTGCAATAAGCCCAAGAAACCACAGCGGAAACCAAACCCCATGGCGCTAGAGGTTTCCGGTTCATAATTTAGGGCAGAATCATTGAGCTTGAGACGATTGAGGGCTTCTCGTAAATCTTCGTACTGATCGGCGTCGGTGGGGAATAAACCACAGAACACCATGGGTTTAGCTTCCTTGTAACCGGGTAAGGCGCTATCGGCGGGTTCTGCCGCTAGGGTAATTGTATCGCCGACACGGGCATCTTCTACCGTTTTAATCGCCGCCGCTATGTATCCTACTTCTCCGGCGTGCAGTTGATCAACCTGGATTTGAGTCGGTGATAGCACGCCCAGTTCATCAATTTCGTATTCTTGTTTGGATGCCATCAGGCGAACTTTATCCCCGGTTTTGACTGTACCATCCATTACCCGGAAATAGACAATGACGCCTCGGTAGGAGTCATAGTAGCTATCAAAAATCAAGGCTCGCAGGGGCTGGTGCATCGTATCCTGGGGAGGAGGAACCAGATGCACGATGGATTCTAAAATCTCATTGATACCAATCCCCTCCTTTGCCGATGCCAGGATGGCTCCGCTACAATCGAGACCGATGATCTCTTCGATCTCTGAGATCACTCGTTCCGGTTCAGCACCAGGGAGGTCTATTTTATTAAGAACGGGAATAATTTCTAGGTCATGCTCTAAGGCTAAATAAACATTTGCCAGAGTTTGAGCTTCAACGCCCTGGGAGGCGTCTACCACGAGCAATGCGCCCTCGCAGGCGACAAGCGATCGCGAAACCTCATAAGAGAAATCTACATGTCCCGGGGTGTCAATTAAATTGAGAACGTACTGCTCACCATCTTGCGCCCGATAGTTCATGCGAGCAGCTTGGAGTTTAATGGTAATCCCGCGCTCCCGTTCCAATTCCATGTTGTCCAGGAACTGTTCCTTCATTTGGCGATCGCTCACTGTACCTGTTGTCTGTAAGAGGCGATCGGCTAAAGTGGATTTACCATGATCAATATGGGCAATGATGGAAAAATTGCGAATGCGAGAGACAGGAACATCAGTCATAGAGATTATCGGGTGACAAAAAAATCGGCAACAGGCAATGGATGGCTCTTAATGTATTGTAATGTTTCTGCCCAAAATGGGGATAATACTCCTGATACTCTAACTCCAGAGAACTTTTTCGGACGGAGCGAGTCACCAATTCTAGGTGGCAACAGAGCAAGTTGTCGTAAAATGAATGTAGGGGAACATAAAAGCGCTGAACATGAATGATCATGCCGTCCGAAGAGAGCATTCAACGGACAAAGAAGAAATATCTATCCTTATGGATGCTCAACTGTTAGACCAAATCAAACACTTAACCAACGATCCGTCTAAGGTGATAGAAACAGCCATTCGTCAGTGGCTAAGAGGAGAGCGCGATCGGGACGATGAGCTAACCCGCACTTTGAGACGAAATCCACCAGTACCGCCACGAGGCGAATGGAATGATTGAGAGCCAAAAGGTCTATTGCTTTATTCTTTCGCCTGAGGCTCTAGGGCGTTAGGGGGTTGCATTTACGTCTTGGTGCGAGCGCTAATCCTTTCGCTGCTTGTAGTTTTCAGGTTTCTTGTAGATGATTGCTCCTGCTGATTTCCACAATCCTCGATCTGGGTATACCACTATGCAATCTACTACTGCACAAGGCTCGTCAAGCTTTTTGCAGGGGTTAGATTTTGACCTGATGTGTAGCCAAGATGCGTCAGGTCAGTATCACTCCTTTTATTGGCGACAAGCCCAGCAGTATGATTTAACTCAAGAGCAGGTGATTGGGGTTCCCCTCAACGAAACCTTTCATCCCATTGCTCTAGATGCTTATCGGGATCGAATCCAGCGGATTCTAGACAACCGCACCCCAGAACGCTGCATCCACGACTTCTGCTATGGTGATCAGGTTTTTCCTTTTGAACTGGTGATCAGCCCAATTTTACAATCTGACGGTCAGGTGACTCAGGTTTTGGTGATGGGTCATCTGTTACCCGAAGGTGCGGTACAAAAAGTTATTGATTCGCTGGTTCCGTTAAGTGTCGATCCCAATCAAAAACTGCTCACTCAAATTGCCCGCCGGATTCGCCGGACGTTAGATTTAGATACAATCTGGCAACAAACGGTAGATAGCCTGGGGAAAGCCCTGCAAGTTAGTCGCTGCATTATCTGCTCCTATAGACCCGACTTCACGGATGTCAAGGTGGAAGCCGAGTATCGCCAAGATTCACTGGATGAAATGTTGGGGATGACGCTGGAACTGGAGTCGGAACTAATACTCAAACAAGCCTTGTGGAGTTCCGAACCTGTGGTGGTTGACCAAGTCGTCCCCAGTCGGTTCCAGGAAAAATCCCTGCTAGTGGTTTCCACGTCTTATAAAGACGAACCCAATGGATTAATTAGTTTACAACAATGCGATCGCCACCGTCCGTGGAGTGATGCAGAAATTGAGCTGGTGCGGGAGTTGGCTGAACAAGTGGGAACCGCGATCGCTCATGGTACGCTCTATAAAGAACTGGAACTGGCAAGAGAGCAAGCTGAAGAAGTATCCCGCCTCAAAAGTGAATTTCTGGCGAGTACCTCTCACGAATTGCGGACGCCTTTAAATGGGATGATTGGCTTTCTCAAGCTGATTCTCGAAGGGATGGCGGATGACCCCGAAGAACAGCGGGAGTTTATCCAAGAAGCCCATAATAGCGCCTTACACCTGCTCAACATCATCAACGATATCTTAGATATCGCCAAGATTGAAGCCGGAAAAATGGAACTGGAGTTTAGTCCAGTTGAGTTAGAGTATCTATTCAATAAGGTCTATGATTTTACCGCGCAGCAAGCCCATCACAAGGGTTTGAGCTTCACCCTGGAAATTCCCGCCGTTTATGATGGCATTGTCATGTATGGGAACTATCAACGGCTGCTACAGGTGATGTTAAATCTGGTGGGGAATGCGATTAAATTTACCGATGAAGGGGGAATTACCATCAGCGCCGAAGTCATCCGCAAGAAAGTCCATTTTCAAGGACAGGAGTTTCCTGGACATGTGAAGGTGCGGGTAGCGGATACTGGGATTGGCGTTTCCTTGGATAAGCAAGACAAACTCTTCCAATCCTTCAGCCAGGTACATGGTGGACTCAATCGTCCTTATGGGGGAACCGGGTTAGGGTTAGCGATTTCCCAAAAGCTGGTGGAAACCATGGGCGGTGTCGTACATTTCTTCAGCATGGGAGAAAACTTAGGCTCAACCGTGACATTTACCGTACCCCTCTATCAAGAACCCGTGATGGTGTCTCGCACGGATTGAGACCTCATAAGCACTAAAGTGAGTCTTAGACGTAACATCTATTGTTCCAGACGTAGCCGGCTACGTCTGGAACTTTGCCAAAGGACGCTAGGATTAACGTAGTTGTGCTGTCAAACTAGGTGAACTATGTCTCAAACACTATCTCCCCCCTTGGCATTAACCTCAGAAAACGTCGAAGCCGTCCTCGATGAATTGCGTCCTTACCTGATGGCGGATGGCGGTAACGTTGATTTAGTTGAAATCGACGGTCCGATTGTGAAGCTGCGGCTACAAGGCGCTTGTGGGTCTTGTCCCAGTTCTGCCATGACCCTGAAAATGGGGATTGAGCGCCGCTTACGGGAATTTATCCCGGAAGTTGTGGAAGTTGAACAAGTCATTTGACACTCCCCACGCATAAATGCGGGGGATTCTTGCATCTAGTTACTCGCTCCTAAAAGGAGCGAGTCATTCATCAAGTTAGGGGCTGTGCCAAGCAGCCCATTCTCTGTAGCAGATGAAGCCATTACAGCAGCATCCCTGTGTAGCTCCAGACAACAAGAAAACCCTTGCGGTGATAGATAAGCTTGACGCTACCTTTGTCCACATTTGCGCGTCGAACTTGCTCTAAAACTGGCTGCCAATGAGACGAGGCAACAACTATAGGTACTCGTTTATCCCCAGCAATAGTGGGAAAACTCAAACTATAGGTATTGCCTCACTTGGACAGTTTCCAGTTCTGTTTGTTGATTTCAGGAGGTAAACATTTATAGTGCTTAACCTTCCGACTCGTAGCCGAAATGGTATGTCGAATTGTTTGATTAGCAAGCGTTTTTAGTTGAGCGTTAAGGGTTTGCAGCAGTAGCCCGAATACCTAGATTTACCTATAATTTGTCGTTACTGACTTGACCACAATAGCCTTGGAGTATAAGCGCCCCATTGTTGTCGAAAAACTTGATTTTACCGATAAGAAAAAACGGTTGCGTGAGCTAAATGCAAGGACACGCCGTATGTTGAGTAACTTTGCTTACTCTAAATTTCTTCAACTTCTATTAGCTAGATGCTTCAAACTGGGTATCCAGGTTATTGAGGTCAATCCTGCCTACAGTAGTTGGATTGCATTGATTAAGTTCATGTCGATGTATGGCATGAATAGTGCCACAGCCGCTGCTTTCGTGTTAGCTCGGCGTGGAATGTTTTTATCAGAAAGACTGCCAGCCAGAACCGCCTACCAAGAAACGGAATCTTTGAAGCACGTCTGGTCACATTGGCGGTTAGTGGCGAAACGAGTCAAAGGTTCGTCTCGCCACTCCTTCTATCAGCCTAGACTAACAGTCTACTCCAGGTTACGCTCAGTACGGAGCTCTTAATCACGGGATGAACCGCCATC
This sequence comes from Coleofasciculus sp. G1-WW12-02, assembly GCF_040219735.1. Lineage (NCBI taxonomy): Bacteria > Bacillati > Cyanobacteriota > Cyanophyceae > Coleofasciculales > Coleofasciculaceae > Coleofasciculus > Coleofasciculus sp. G1-WW12-02. Next base: position 66,405 of record NZ_JAVJRX010000184.1, read on the forward strand.
GGCTGCTGTCAATTCCTTCGGGGAGCTTGGAGAGGTCGGTGAGAATCCGACGGGAAGTCGTTAGTACCGCATGACGGCGTATCTTGCATAGTTTTGCATAGATATTTTTTAGCGGTTAAGAGTTATAAAGGGAGAGAATTCCTTTGTTCACATATCAACTCGATACCCTTAACGTTTATTATTAGCGATGAGCCATCCATTGTACGTTGCCTTTATCTGGCATCAGCATCAACCCCTCTATAAAAGTCGCAACAACCTGTCCGGGTCAAATGGACGATATCGCCTCCCTTGGGTGCGGCTACATGGGACGAAAGATTATCTGGATTTAGTGCTATTGTTAGAGCGCTATCCCAAGTTACACCAGACGGTCAACTTGGTGCCGTCGCTGATTTTGCAGTTAGAAGATTATATGGCGGGAACAGCCTTTGATCCCTATCTGGAGTTAGCCCTGACGCCGAGTGAGCAACTCAAGCCAGACCAACGACAGTTTATCGTTGAGCATTTTTTTGATGCCCATCACCGTACCTTGATTGACCCCCATCCTCGATATGCCGAGTTATACCAGATGCGGCAAGAACATGGGAAAACCTGGTGTGTGGATCATTGGACGCATCAGGATTACAGCGATTTACTAGCATGGCACAACTTGGCGTGGATTGACCCGATATTCTGGGATGACCCAGAAATTGCGGCTTGGTTAGAGAAAGGACGAAACTTTACATTAAGCGATCGCCAGCGGATTTATTCTAAACAACGAGATATCCTCAAGCGGATTATTCCTCAGCATCGCAAAATGCAAGAGGCGGGTCAGCTAGAGGTGACAACAACCCCTTATACTCACCCGATTTTACCCTTACTCGCCGATACCCATTCCGGGCGGGTAGCGATTCCGGAGATGACATTACCCCTACAGCACTTCCGGTGGGAAGAAGACATTCCCCGCCACCTAGAAAAAGCGTGGCAGATGTATGAAGAACGATTTGGGCGTACACCACGGGGGTTGTGGCCCTCAGAACAGTCGGTGAGTCCAGTGATTCTACCCTATATTGCTGAGGCGGGATTTGAGTGGATTTGTTCCGATGAGGCGGTATTGGGGTGGACAGTGCAGCACTTTTTCCACCGAGATGAAGCGGGAACCCTAATGGAACCCACATTGTTATATCGCCCCTATCGCTTAGAGACACCCCAGGGGAACTTGGCAGTTGTCTTTCGCGATCACCGCTTATCTGATTTAATTGGCTTTACTTATGGGTCAATGGAACCCCATCAGGCGTCAACGGATTTTGTCAGTCACTTAGAAGCCATTTCTCGTTCCATCCACCGCCATCAGCAGCAGGGAGAGACTGGGTTAGATCAACCTTGGCTAGTAACGATTGCTTTGGATGGGGAGAATTGTTGGGAATTTTACCAAAAAGATGGGATTCCTTTCCTCACCTCACTGTATGAAAAACTCTCGGCGCATCCTCAGATAAAATTGGTCACGGTGTCGGAATTTCTGGATCAGTTTCCCCCCACCGCCACACTTCCAGCAGATCGACTCCATAGTGGATCATGGGTAGATGGTAGTTTTAGCACTTGGATTGGTGATCCAGTTAAGAATCGGGCGTGGGATTTACTCACTCAAGCGCGGCAGACTTTAGCCAATCATCCCGAAGCTACACCGGAAAACAATCCTGAAGTCTGGGAAGCTTTATATGCGGCTGAAGGATCAGATTGGTTTTGGTGGTTTGGCGAGGGTCATTCATCGAACCAAGATGCTATTTTTGACCAGTTATTCCGAGAACATTTGAGTGGGATTTATGAGGCATTAAATGAACCGATTCCTGCCAGTCTTAAGCAACCCCTGGACACCTACGAATCGAAAGGCGATCACCGACCGGAAACGTTTATTCATCCGGTGATTGATGGCTTTGGAGATGAGCAAGATTGGGATAAAGCAGGTCGCATAGAAGTTGGTGGCGCACGGGGAACGATGCACCGCAGCAGTGTGATTCAGCGGTTATGGTATGGTTTGGATCACCTTAATTTTTACCTGCGATTGGATTTCCAGGCAGGGATTAAAATTGGTCAGGATATTCCTCCGGAATTGCATTTATTATGGTTTTATCCGAATCGAACGGTTAACAATAGTCCAGCACCTTTAGCCGAGGTTCCCGATACTGCCCCGGTGAACTATTTGTTTCACCACCACTTAGGGATTAATTTGTTAGCCGGTTCGACTTGGTTAGAAGAAGCCGCAGACTATTATCAATGGCATCCCCGCACCAGTCGCGCCCAAGTTGCGTTTAAGCAATGTTTAGAGGTGGCTGTACCCTGGGCAGATTTGCATGTTGAACCGGATTATCTGCTACAGTTGGTGATGGTTTCTGCTGATAATGGCATTTTCCGCAGTTATATCCCAGAGAATAACTTGGTGGGGTTGCAGGTGCCGTAAATGGGTTGATTGTTCATTGTTCATTGTTCATGGTTTTTGTGGCTATGAATGATGAACAATTTAACCAATTGATGAGGAAAGGAGAATTTGAAGGATGACGGATTTCCGAAAATTGAAAGAATGGAACAAAGCCCATGAGTTAACGGTTGACGTTTATCAGGTGACTAAAGGGTTTCCAGAAGAGGAATTACTGGGGTTAACTCAACAGATTCGTCTGGCTTGTGCAGGGATTCCGATTAAAATTGCTCAGGGGTGCGATCGCGAGGAGGCGGAGGACAGACTAAGCTTCCTGCGGCTGGCGCGGGATTCGGCGATTGAGGTGGAGTATTATCTGCTACTGTGTTATGAGTTGGAATTGCTTAGTGCTACAGATTATGACCGTTTGGTTAGTGGTGTGGTTGAGGTGAAAGAACTATTGGAGTCTTTTATCCAAAAATTCTAGGGGAATTTTTGATAGTGGAGTTTTATCAATAACACTGATAGTCAGGGCGGCGTTTATTTATAGCAGTCACTAGAGCGCCAGTCCAGTAATCCCAGCCATAACGCAAAATGGTCATTCTGGCGCTCATCCTCAACGGAAAATCAGGCTATTGATTATTAGTGGATCGGCGCTCTAGGGTCATTAGGACATAATCATGAATGCCATGTATTGTTTCGAGGCAGACTTAGTGTCTTAACCGCTGTGGCGGTTGCTCTAATTATGAAACAATGAAATTTTATAGCAATTACAAATGTAGTTAATTTACTTCAAACATTGCTGCACCCAATCTTCTAAAATTTCCTTCAACTTAGGAATTAAATCATTTTTTTCTCTTAGAAATTCTCTGACTAGGTACATTCCTTCAGAACCTCCAACTCCATGCATCAATAGCAGTGCTGCATTCATGAAAATTCCTGGAGATGGATGATTTAGGGCATGAACTAAATCTTTTGAAGTAATATCCGTGTTTTTAGCAAGCTCCCATTTAGGCTCAACAGGTACTTTAGGAATTTGGCTAGAACTGATACTCCAAGCAAAGGGGTTGTCAGTAATCTTTTTAATTGTTTGCTGTAAAGCCCACTCTTTTTCGTTGTCGTTAGTCTCACTTCGTAGTACAGATTCAATCATATCTAAATCGTGCTGGATGTCCTGTAGAGCGAATTTAGCCTGTGTAGCCAATGTTGGAGAGTCAATCTTCATTGCTGCAATTGCTCCCTTAAACACGGCATCAACAGCATCTAAATCAAATGGAGCGTTTATAAGACTCCAGTCACAAGCCCGGACTTTTGACCAACGCATTCCTCGCAAAAGGATAGCAAAAGCAACTAGCTCTTGTGATTGCGGCTTTGGTAGAATTGCTTCTGAAGTAGTATTATCGGTTACGCGAATAACTGCCTCAAGAATTGCTTGATTAGCTTCCCAATCTCGTTTTAGTTCTCTAAAGTCTGGCCAAGAGGTATCGTCAAAAGTTTCGTAAAAAGCTTTAGCTTGCTTAACTAATCTAGCGCTACTGAGTGGTAAAAGCCTTTTTGCGTGTTCTTGTCGCTCATCCTCCTCAAGGTTTTTCAACACATATTCACGAAGATAAAATTCCATTGAAGAATTAGTGAAAAATGTAAATAATCCTTCCTCAAGGACTTGCTTAATTCGTCTATCTGTCTCAATACCAGGTTGCTTTCTCATAAGTAACTCGACCCCTTCAAGCACAACCTGATTCCAGAGATTCCATTGTCCCTGCCAATCTTCTTCAATTTCTATATCTCGTCCTTCTAGGAGAGAATTTGCATCTATATGCTTTATATTTGAAGGTTTTGAAGGTAAGGTAACTATAACTCTAGATATTCGCTTTGATTGAATTACCTGAGTGATTATTGTATCTACTATTTCGGTTACAGTATCCAAGTCTATATACTTATCCCCAAAAACTAAGCAAATCCTAACAGCAGCTAAGTAAGTCCAAGGCTGAGTATCGTTCAGTAAGGATTGTGCAATAGAACCAATGATTTCTGGAGCCAGATTCGTCAGCTTCAGTGCCGCTTCAAGGACTTCACAACTGACGGATGAATTAGATGACTTTAGTCGAAGCTTTATCTGATTAGCTACTAACTTTAAAAGTTCAAGTGATGGCTTTTTGAACTCTGCCAAAATGTCGGTAGCTAATAGCACTTCTTTTGATGCTGGATCTTCTGGATTGTCAAGTTCAAGCAAATAGGTAATAATCCCCTCAGCCGCACCTGAACCAGCACAAAATAGGATAGATTCTCTCCACTCAGGTTTCCGTCTAACTCGCTCTAACCATTGGCAAAGTTTCTCATCACTTAAACGAGAGGCATATCGTCCGGCTGCATATTCACACAAAGTCGGATGAACAAAGCTAATTATATCCTGGGTTCCCAAGCTGTACCGCTTAAAGATGCAGCGATTTTGCCAAAACTCCACACCATCTTCTGCTTTTTCTTCCGCTTCCCGCAGCGTGTAACCTCTCGACTCAAGCTCTTCAATGATGCTGTTAATTAATTCATCTGCTGCAAGCTCAGGTTTATGCAGTAGTCTCCATCCGGCTATTTCAAAAATGCGTTGTGCGTCTCGTTCACTAAACTCAATGGGTTTTCTGTCAAGTGGAGGTCTTTTAGATGCAAGCTTTATGATGTTGCTATATAACTCTGTACGGTTTTGACCAATTTCTACATCTTCGGCTATTAACTGAACAATAAATCCTAAAAGTAGTGGATTCTGCACTGCTAGGGAAGCATTGGTACTGTCTTGTAGCTGCCGATGGAGTGAATCTAGTCGTTCTTGAACCTTAGCCGCATCCTCACAGTAAGCAGCCAAAAGCTGTTGAGAATATTCCAAAATGTCTGGCTTATTTAGCGGAGATAGTTTGATATGTTGCCAACCGGGTAGAAGGCTTGATTCATCACTAGGGCGTGTAGTTATTACAACCTTGGTGCTGGAGTTAGCTACCCATGCATCCAACTTATCTGCTATGTTGGCTCGATCAGATTTACACTCATCTAGTCCATCCGCCAGTAGATAGTCAGGTGTACTGAGCGCCAGCCGTAATTCCTTGTCGTTGAAAGCAGAATTATCAGCAGCAGCTTTGAGGATTGCCCATTCAAATCCCTCACTTTTATCACTATCCAATAATTTTTTCACGTCCGGGAGTCGAATGAAAATAACCCGTTTTCCCGCAGCGGATAAACAATGGGCTAAACGCCTCAAGAGTGTGCTTTTTCCAGCTCCTGGAGCGCCGATTACAACACTTAAGCGATAAAGTGTTGGGATGAACTCTGCGTCAAAGCTTGTCTTATCACCTTCTCTGAGTTTGGCTTGGAGTGGAATCCAATTTGTTTTAATAGAAAGCTCTCTCTGGAGAGGAAATCCTGGAACTTTTAAGTGAGCAGTTTTTTGACTGAGCCATTCTCGATAATTTTCTACGATTACCTCTGCCTTTTGCCTTACACCTAAACTATCTGCTTGTTCTTGACCACAAAAAGCAGCTACCCAAGCTCTACCAAAAAAGTCATCTACTAGCTCAGGCTTGTCTTTCAGAGCAAGGGATAGCTGATCGCTCCCCCAAGGCAGAAATGTTACACCCTCATTTTTTAACAGTTTACTTTGAGTTTCAATTTCGTCAGCTAACTCGGTTCTGTTAAGGCTTACCTGTGTACACAAAACGAATGTATCTGTCTGACTGATCCACTTTCCTTTCTTTCCTTCAATGAATTTGGAGACAGCATTTTTTATATGAGCTACACCAAAATCCTTAACACGCTTGCACTGGTATACCCTGTATTTCTCTGTAAGCCTTTGCCGAGCATAGATATCAATTCCCTCCTGATCCTGACCCCGCACACCATAAAGCTGGCAATGTTCTACATTAGCTTCCAATTGAGCTAAACGCAGACACAGCTTCTCAAAATTTTCCTAAGTTAATTGTCCAAACGGCAATTCTTGCGATCGCGTTTCTACAGGAGGATTGATGTTACTATTGGGGGGTGTTTCTAGCCAGGAAGGAATGGTAGCTTGAGAATTTGCACTCATAAAGCTTGATACAGCGCTCTTACTAGCTTAACCAAAAATTTGGTCTTTAAGCACCTTTCTCTTCACCAGTTGATGTGCTTGAATGAGGGGTTGTGACGGTGATTCATTCAAGCGATGACAATGGCGCGATCGCACGATGGGTTGGTTGATCCTGATAAGCGATCGCGTTCTCAATAGAATAAGGGCTTTAGCCCTTACTACGAACTATGAACGGTTTCCTCTCCCTCCTGAACATCGCCTAACAATTCAGCTTAGACTCATGGCTGATGAAAATACCCTATCTTTAGGCTGAAATAAGGTGTAATTGGGTGAAGCTCATCCCACGGAATCGAGTCCGTGGTATAAATGCATCATTTATTTTTTTTAAGTGCTGCTGTCCACTCGGCTATCTCTGCGGCTGTCATGCTACCCTGAGGGCGAAGCCGCGCATCTTGATATCCCCAGCATTCGACATCAATCAAGTATTGACTTCCAGATAGCAGTGTACCTTGACAAAGGTGATCTGAAGAAGGCGCCTTACTCATTTCCTTGTGCAAACGGTGTAACAAATCCTGCATCACCCAAGCCGGAATTCGCTCACGCTCACTCGGATAAATAAAGCCAAAGAGAATCAAATGGGTTAGGAGTACCCGCCAGTGAGAACCGAAACGTTCCAGCAAGTGAGACCAGTTTAGCTGATCGGCACAAGCGCGAAACAAATGTGCCACATCTGCACCATCCCAACGATGGCGCTCCATGATAAATGCCTTGGATCGAATCATCTCTTCGGGTGAGCAGAGTTTGACGGGAACGCCAAAAATTTCGGCTTCGACAGCATGTTCCAACCAGATCTGATCAACCTGATCATTGCCATTAGGTGTCACCGAAGAACTAAACACACTCAAGATGCCTATCCTTGCTGTACTCGGTAATCACGACTATGAATCCCAACAGCCTGATCAGCTCCAAAAGATCCTTTCTGATGCTGGCATTATCCTGCTAGATGGGGAAACCTGCGAGATTCAGGGTATTGGTTTTGCTGGTGTTAAAGGTTTCGCGGGTGGTTTTGGTCGGAGAACTCTAGAACCTTGGGGTGAAGCGGCGATCAAAAACTTTGTTCATGAAGCAGTAGAGGAAGCCCTGAAGCTGGAATCAGCCTTAGCTCGACTACGAACTCAACAGCGTGTCGTCTTACTCCATTATTCCCCCATCTCAATGACTGTTAAAGGTGAACCCCCAGAGATTTTTCCCTTTCTGGGTTCCAGCCGATTGGAGGAACCGTTGAATCGTTACCCCGTCTCTGTGGTCTTCCATGGACATGCCCACTATGGTAGTCCTGAAGGTCGCACCAGTAAAGACATCCCCGTCTATAACGTCGCTATGCCACTGCTGCGGCAAACATTCCCCGATCGCCCGCCGTTCCGTATAGTAGAACTCCCGATAGCCGCGCACGCAGCTACATGAGGGACAAAAGAGTTAGAAGTTAAAACTTTTGTTCACTTGATTGAAGAACTCAGCCAGCTTACCCTCATCTAATTTGCCATTCGTGCGAACCCCATTACAAACATCCACACCAAAGGGTTTAACCGCTTGAATCGCATCTTTGACATTCTCCGGAGTCAGTCCACCCGCAAGGAAAACTGGCACGTTGACTAACTCCCGGATGCGTCGGCTAATTGTCCAATCATGAACTCGCCCGGTTCTACCCAGTTCTTTCTCTGATAACATGGGATTCCCCGAATCGAGGAGCAATGCTGAAACATGGGGTGCAACTGCCAAAGCTTCCTCGATCGCGGCTTCGCTGGTGACATAAATCGCTTGGACAATGGCAATTCCTGGTAACGCCTGACGTAAATCATCATGGCTTCCCCATTGCAGGCGATCGCACATCTGAATCGTGTTGACGCCTAAGCGTCGTTGCTGGGCAATAATCGCGATGGTATCAAATTTACTGGTGAGTAGAAATGAACAGACACCCGGAGGTATCCTAGCGGCGACTTGGGCAATCAATCCTTCAGACACCATACCCGATCCACTGGGCATCTCGGATACTAAGCCTATGGCACAAGCGCCATAACAAATGGCGAGATTGGCTTCGTCAACACTACCGATGCAGCAAATTTTAACTCTGGGTCGGATTGTGGGTTCCATCAAATTCCGAAGAAAAACGTTCTCATACAAAGGCTTCAGGAGAGGGCGAGCCGACCGTCTGTAGGGGCGGGTTTTACCGATACCATGTAAGAAAAAACTGGTAACTTATGTAAACCCGCCCTGTTTCTGGTGTTGTTAATTAGGCTAAGCGGGTTGCCCCTACCTTGTCGATGATAACTCTATTCGAGGAACAATTAATTTTAACTGGAGGATTGATCAACCCATTGGAAAAATAACTTGCTCTGTTGAACACCTTGATTAACACCATAACTGGTGATGGTTAGCGATCGCAGGTGGTCAAATAAAGGTTGACCAATGAGTTCCACCACCCGCACAATGGGAAGCTGACGCTCAAGCAAGGGTTGACTCTCTAACCAGTTGATATAGAGATACCCGTCATTTTGAGTCGGTAAGGCGGCGATCGCGTTCTGGAAGCTGGGATTGTGCAGTAGCGAATCCTTCACCCCATTAAGCGCCGCGTCCATTGCTTCAATTGAAGTGGCAAACACTTCGTAGTCTCCCACCGTGGTGTGAACGCCCTGAACTTGGGCTTGTAAACTTAACAACCCATCTTGGCGATTCTTCAGGGCTTTTGCCGTAACCAACTTCGTCCACGCCGTAATTGTGCGATCGGCAAACGGCAGTTCTCCGACATTTAATCCCTGCTGCTGAGCCACTATATCCAAATGCTCAATCCCATCAATCGCCTGATCATTTTTACCCGTTTGTGCCACAAAAATCCAGTCGGGATTCGGTTGATCCGGTCGAGGGAACCAGGATAGGGCATAGTCCCCTTCCACCCAACTGAAAATCTCTTCTGGCAATTGAATCCCCCAACGAGACTTGAACTGGGCAATCCCTTGGTTGAGTAAGCTGCTGAGATTCTCATCGGCTTCGAGTCGGGTGGATAGTTGTCTCCAGAATTGGTTTAAATCAACCCCAGCAATTGCCAAAGCACTTTGGGCGGGAATGTACTCGAGGGCATCAACAGGCTGAGACAGGACTGGGGTAATCGGTTCTGGACTCGATTTTGACCGGGGAATAGCCGTTTGTGCCAACAGCCCCTGAGGAGTTAGGGACAGAGTAAGGGCTAAACTTTTAGACGCCTCAAACGACTCGCGATCGGGAATCGGTTGATTAGAAATCCAGGCGGCTAGGGCGGGTAAATTCACCAGGCTGAATCCAATTCGCGGTTCTGTCAAACTTTGCAGCAGTTGTTGATAATCAGGATCTTCTGCCAAACTCAAATCAGCAACTTGTACCGTATTAATCGCATTCCGCAATACCTTGGGGTGATTGGCATATAGCACAAAGCGATCGCCCACGATCGCACTGGTTAAGGTGTCCGGGATGGGACGAGATTCTGTATTGTCTGCAACCTTTTTCCCACCAGGATTAGATGGCTGATAAATCAGGTTGACTCCTTGATAGGATTCAACGACTAAATCGGCTGAGTCAGCACTCATGCGTCGGGAATAAACCTGTTCCTGGGCGGCTTGGGGTTCATTGGTGGTAAAGATGAGTAAGTATCCCGGTTGTGCCGCATTTTCGGGATTGCGGTCAACATCTAAGGAGGTTACAGCCAGAGTCAGTTCATCATCAATCCAGGGTTGAATGTCCCGTTGATAGTCCAGCCCCAAATTTGCCAGCAGACTGTTTTCCAGTTGTTGGAACTGTGCGATCGCACGTCCTCGCTTCTGGGGCTCAACCACCACTTGCTGCAACGCTGCTAAGCGATCGGGATTCACGAGTAACGATATCATCGCGGGGGCTTGTTTCGGCACGAAAATCGCCGCCGTGGGATTTTTTACCTCCCGTTCCTGCAATAGAGTTAGGGGGCTGTGGGCGTTGACCCAGAACCAGCCACCTCCAGCGAGTAATAGCAACATTATCACACCGGCTGCCAAGGCATAAAAAAACGAGCGTAGTTTCATGGTCATTTGTCCTTCGTCTTATGTCCTTCGTCATTCGTCTTATGTCCTTCGTCATACTCGCTTCCCGACAAGAAGCTACGTCTTATGTCCTTTGTTGAAGGTGACTTGCACTCTAATCGGGGCGGGCGCGAGTGATATCAAGGTGACAACCTTCCCGTTAATGGTAAAACCCGCCCCTAAACGCTCTCCCTCTGCTCCCTCTGCTCCCCCTGCTCCCCCTGCTCCCCCTGCTCCCTCTGCTCCCTCTGCTCCCTCTGCTCCCCCTGCTCCCCCTGCTCCCTCTGCTCCCTCTGCTCCCCCTGCTCCCTCTGCTCCCCCATCTCCCCCATCTCTCCCACACCCTTTGCCAATCTTAAAAAGACCGCCGGGAATTCCCATCTCCTTCAGGGGGTTGGGATGAAAGGCGGGTAAAAATATATAGAAGGTTCGATGCCTTCTATTTTTACAAATCACTTCCCAAGGCATTGCTCAGTAATGTATCTGTTGATCACTTCAGCCGACATAGAGCCGACTGTTCCAACGTAATAGGCTGAAGTCCACAAGCTGTCCTTCCCACAGGCTTTTTTGAGATGAGGGAATTTTTCTCTCAAAAAGCGAGAAGAGTAACCTTTGAGTATATTAGCAATATTGGCTGGACTGAAACGAGGAGGAGCAGAAACAAAAACATGAACATGATCAATGTCTGTTTCTATTGCTAGTAGAGTTAGTTCGTTACGGTCACAAGCCTCTTGTATCAGTTGCTTGACGCAGTCCGCTACTTCTGGTACTAATATCTTTCTCCTGTACTTAGGAATCCATACCAAGTGGTAAGCGATGGAGTAGTGAGTCCATCGCGTTTTCCCTGTCTGGAACTTTGTTGCTGTATATGAGCTTTTCATGCTACAATTTTACCATGCAAACTACCAATGTTTACAGGCTTCCATTTCTTTCTATCGAGGTATTCCAGCGATTGCAAGCCAGTCAACAAGAGTCGGCAAAGGTCTGGAACACCTGCAAGGACTTGCACAGAACATGCAGGGTCTCACATTTGGAATGGTTGAGTCTAACAGACCTCCAAAAACACACCAAAGGAAAGTTTGAGTTACACTCTCAATCTATTCAGTTGGTCTGTCGCGCTTTTATCGGCAATATTGACAGTACAAAGTCCAATCGCCAACAGGGATTAAAAAATATTAAATACCCATGGCGGGACAAAAAATTCTACCCCGCTCATTGGCATGGTCAAGCGGTTAAAAACCAAAAAGGTAAAACCGTTCTATCAATGGGAAAGGGAAGAAAGCCGATTGTTCTACCGATTGAAATCGACCCGTACTGCACTATCGCTAAATTAGTTTGGAGTCGAGGATTTGAGCTTCATGTTTCACACAACGTAGAAGTATCCCCTCAAGTCAAAAGTGATGTGACAGCCGCTATCGACTTGGGCGAAATTCATCTAGCCACGGTTGTGACAAGTTCCGGTGAAGGACTAATCGTTACAGGTCGAGGCATCCGTTCACTCAAGCGGCATCGCCATAAGCAGTTACGTCAGATTGTCAAAAAGCAGTCTCGTTGCAAAAAGGGTTCCAGACGCTGGCAGAAATTGCAACGAGCCAAAAACAAATTGTTGCTTAGAACTGAGCGCCGAATTAAAGATCTCCGTCATAAAGCCACCACCTCTGTTGTGAGCTTTCTCAAAGCTCAAGGTGTTTCCCAGGTCTATATCGGGAATCCAGATGGCGTTAGAAGAAAAAATAGTGGGCGTAAGCACAATCAGCGAATGGCTGGATGGGAATACGGCACTGATATTGATTACCTCACCTATAAGTGCAAGATTGCTGGTATCAAAGCTAGCGATGGCAACGAGAGAGGCTCAAGTAGCACTTGCCCCGAATGTGGACACCGCCATAAACCTCGTTCCCGTAATTGGAAATGCCCTAAGTGTAAATTTACGGATCACAGGGATCTAGTAGGTGCTGTCAATATTCACCACATCGGATTTGGCAAAAAAATAGTGATGCCAACTCGCATCACGTATCTACGACCTGGTATCACCAGGAGTAGTAGTAGCGGCGACACCCGCCATAGTTGTCTAACTTTAGACTTAGGCTCAGCCACCTGTATTTCAGGATCTTCCACGGAAGATAGGTCAACCCTTAGTTTTGGTTAGAAGCCTACCCCCTTGCCATCGGGTGGGAGTGTCACGGATATCGGTATTCTGGTATGTATTATTTTCCTTGTACCCGTTATGTCAGCTCAATCCTTTGGTCAACCCATTCCCCAAGTCAATGTTGAGGAACTCGCGCAGCGGATCAGCCAATCCCCACAAGGACTCCAGCTTATCGACGTGCGTGAACCCCAAGAAGTCGCGATCGCGCATATTCAGGGGTTTGATGTTCTACCCTTGAGCGAATTTGCCCAATGGTCCGACCAAATCCACAGCCGCTTTGAAGCTGATGCTGAAACCTTGGTGATATGTCACCACGGTATCCGTTCGGCTCAAATGTGCCAGTGGTTAGCGGATCAGGGGTTTACCAATGTCAAAAATGTCGCGGGCGGAATTGATGCCTATTCCGCAATAGTCGATCCTACCATCCCTCGCTACTAGCAGTCGATCATGGCAAGCTACAGAATCCCAGGTTCTTCTGTTATCTTAAAATCAATACCCTTTGAGACGGCATTCATCCTATCGGGAAAGTCCGTTCCTTCAAACGTCAGTTTAGCGGCGTTGGCGATTTAACCTATCTCTAGGGATATCTTGGAGAAAAGTTTCTCCATAAATTGCCATGACCATGATGATTTTAAATGATTCTGGGGAAAATCTGATTACGTTCGGCTTTTTTTCAAATGTCTGTACACGTCAGTCTTAATCATCGGCAACAACATATTCTTTGGGCAACTATCCGTCATTACATTGCGACGGCGGAACCTGTGGGTTCCAAAGCTTTAGCCCAGGAGTATGATTTGAGTGTTAGCCCTGCTACAATTCGCTCTTGCATGAGTGTGCTAGAAAAATCTGGCTTACTCTATCAACCTCATACCTCGGCGGGACGAGTTCCCTCGGATTCAGGATATCGCATTTATGTGGATCACCTGATTCAACCATCCAATACGTTGGGACGTCACGCTGAGACATTATTGGCAGATCATTTGAAGGGTGACGATTTCAACTTTGAAGCTTTGCTACGCGATGCAGGGCAAATTCTCTCGACTCTAAGTGGGTATATTACCCTGATCACCTTACCTCAAACCCAAACGACACGATTGCGCCATTTGCAATTAGTATCTGTCACACCAGGGCGGGTAATGTTGATTGTGGTGACTGATGCCTATCAAACCCAATCCATTGTTATGGAATTGTCCTCGGTATCGCCGGATGATCAAGCCGATGCAGCGAATGTTGAGCAAGAGTTACAAATATTATCCAACTTTTTAAGTAGTAAGCTGCGGGGACGATCTCTAGGTGAACTGGTGAACTTAAATTGGAGTGAACTTGACCGCGAATTTGTCCAGTATGCCGATTTCTTGAAGAAGGTATTGGCAGAATTGACTCGCCGGATGAAAACATCGGTAGCCACGCCGATTTTAGTTCGGGGGATTGCTGAGTTATTGCGTCAGCCGGAATTTGCTGAATTGCAACAAGTTCAAATGTTGCTTCATCTGTTGGAAGAAGAACAGCAGCAACTTTGGCCCCTAATCTTTGAACTTCCTGATAGTGTAAGTTCTAGGCGGCGGGCAAAAGTGCGAATTGGTTCAGAGAATCCTTTGGAACCCATGCAAACCTGTACGTTGGTTAGTGCGACTTATGAACAGGATAATCTGCCTGTGGGTAGTGTGGGAATTCTCGGACCTACTCGGATGCTTTATGAAAACGCCATCGCTCTTGTGGAAGCCACGGCTGATTATCTGACGGAGGCGTTGAGTCAGGTGGCTTAGTCATTTGTCATTTGTCATTCGTTCTTTGTGATATAGCTATCGTAATCAAGGTGAGGACTGTCGTGACGGCTGATCGGGTATCTTTGAACATAAAACCTTTTCTTCGCTTTTGAATATCTTGCTGATCTAAGTTGACCGCAGGATTGGCTAAAAAGCTTAATTCAGTCCGCGTAGGCGGACGAAAGTTTGTGTAGCAGCGATTTCAATCGCCGTGGCAAAAAGAGGGTAACAAAGGTTTGATATGACATACACCCGTAGAGATTACCCTAATCCGAGCAAGATTGCTCCAATCTCTTAATCTTCTCTACATCTTGGGGTTCACCTGGCGGTACAGTTCTTTCATCCATAAAATACATTTCAAAACTCTCCAATTCCTTACCGCCTTCATGGGTAGCATTCCAAGTTCGACAGAGATACTTGCCATAATAAGGATAAAGCTTTTGACCAATCGCTCGATTTAAATTGATGAAATAAACCCGCCATTGCTGATTCCCATAAATAGCCTTTAGCTGCTTAGGAGTTGGCTTTTCCCAATTCACCGCACCCCCACCGAGAAGAACATCGATTTCACTGCCATTTTTAAGTTTACCTTCAATCACATGCCAACCATCATCTAGAGGCGGTGACGGAGCAAAAATACTCCACGACTGATCCAATCGCGTCAAACGACTCAGGGGATCAATGCGCTGAAATGTCCTGCGATTCAAAAACTTATGCGTCGCACTAATCCAATCATCTTTCTCAACCGGTCTTCGGGAAAAGGTTTGAGCAGCAAAACTCCGAAGATTCCAAATAAATGTAAACATCAGTAAAACTAATGCGATCGTATTCAGCAGCCGTGAAGGACGTACCTCAATCGGGCGAAACTTTAGCGGCTTAGTCAACATCCCAGCCGTGCGTCGATTGGTGGCTATTGTCTCATAAAACTTTGTCCCTGCTGCCATTACTGGACGCCATCTCAACATCCTAGCCAAGAACCCAAATAACGGCGACAGACTAACCACATAGGCGATAGCTTCAAACTTAAAATGCCGATTTTCTTGCCAATCCACAACCACCCAGGAATTTTGGGCTTCCATATCCGCACATATAGACGCATCATCTTGAGCCATTAGTAACGGAGTTCTCGGTAAAATTAAGACCGTGCGAATCAGGTGGACAACCTTCTTGCAAAAGCCACAATCGGCATCATAATAAATCCTTAACCCCCGACGTTTATCGGTATTCAACCGCTTAGCCAGTCCATCCCAAACCGGACTCGGAAGCAACGCCAGCCACGTCGCCATACTTAGAAATGATAAAACGCCCAGTTCAAAACTTAACTCAAATCCAATATGTAACAGAATAAACGAAACAATCGCCACGCAACGGAAAAAGCTATTCCGGAAGGGAATAAATATCATCAACGGTCCGATCCATTCAAACCAGAGGGCGCTGAATGTAATTGCTTTTAACAAGAGTGGCGGAAAGCCCAGTAAAAATAGACCAAATCCCGATACATACTGATCGAAACTTAAGGAATAATAAACCGCATCGCCTTGGGGCCACCAAATTTCACTCTGGGTTTTATATGCCGCCGACCACATATAAATAAAGCAGAGTTGTACCATCAAGGCAAACGTCGCACCAGAGACAACCCGCTTGGGTAATGGTTGGGTTGATGTATTCAGCGCACTATCCACCGAATAAGAAGCACCCAAAGGTAAAAACATAGCCCAAAATAGGATAGCTCTGAGCACATCATCGGCGGCAAAAATTAAAGCCGGATTGCGGTGTTGCAGAGAGATAACCAACGCCCACGTCGCAATTGTTGCTAGCCGGGTGCGATATCCTACTAACATCGCCAAAGCGATAAAAAACGCCAATAAAAAAAGTACCCCTTGGACAAAGGGCTGACCGCTAATTAAATGAATTGACCAGTACCAGGGATTGCGTAATTCGTCAATTAGTGCGCTGCGCGGGAGTATCCCATAATCCGTATAATGAGCATTTAAGCCTTTAACCCGGCTGATTAAATCCCAAATCACCATCAACGCCAGACCGATGCGAAAAACTGCCAGCGATCGCAGGTCAAGCCCAAACACTTCCTCTATCTTAGAGGCTAAAGGACGTTTAGTTTTTTCTTTATCACCAACCATACTAAAATAAACCTTCTTTTGTATCGAGAAAACCCGTTCAGCAATTGAAACAGTTTAAACAGATATCAAATGCTCCATTCACTTAAACTTAGCCAGATGAATTCCGAACACTTCCCCTTGTCTGACTTGACTTACTTCGCTTGGGTGCGGTCTTTATTGACAAAGGGTTCTAATCCTTCAGCCAGTTCTCTCGCTCTAATTTTCCGACCGTCCGGTAAAAGGTGGTGGTGCGTATCCGCAAACAAACTCGAATCGCTTTTTAGGTTAAAGGTTTCTTGATCATAGGCAATTAAAGGGGCAATTTTTTCTAGCTCGGCGGCAATCTTTCTCATATTCGTGATTGACTCTTGCTCAGTACTAGCATAGACCCAAGGTAAGGATAAAACTAAAGTAGCGCCTTTGGCTTCCACCTGCTCCCGAAATTCAGTGATTCGGTCTATGGCATGATCAGAAATCGGTTGCTTAATTTGCCATTTCCACCACTTACCCTGGCGGACTTTAGTCACTGTGGGATCTCCTCGGTTAGTAAAGGGATCGGAGTAATATCCCGTCATTTCGCCTTTTTCGATCAAATCTATTGTCGATTTCGTCAGTCCTCGTAGAGTCGGTGTTCCCACCAGCAATAAACCCTCAGCTAGCTGCTTGGGAGGAACATCACCCAAACCTGGTCGTCCAATGGCAATACCAAACGGTACTGACCGTTCCAGCAACCCATCATCATCTAAGAGAATTAAATCTTCAGGAATAAGCAGGACAATATCTCCAGGACGCACTTCCTTTAAAATGCTCGGCAGGATCACATTTAGACCCACCGGTCCATCCAATCCCAGGTTGAACACCGGAATACCCAGTCCCGCTTCTATCGCCGCTGCACTATTGGCATAATTTGCTCCTGAACCCCCCACAATCAACACTCGGGTTGGTGCTTGTACCTGTTCGGCGACTGCCATCTTGTGTTCATACATTTTTCGCAGGAAGCTTAGTTCACCACCATGGTGGACGTTATAAATGTAACCTAGTGACCAGGCGACACCCGCCGTAATTAACCAAGATCCGAGCTTAAAAGGTTGCCACATAAAATTAATACTATATAACTATACAACCGTTAATTGTAAAGCTTAGGTGAAGGATACGCCATCAACGTGCCAGAATATTTTACGTTTTGTAAATAAATATGAGTATAATCCTCTAAAGACTACCAGGGTTATCAAGCTGTATTGGTCAAAAACAATGGTTTTCCTAGAATAAACGAAATTTTCGGTGGTTGCCACAGATTTTTAAATAAATGTAAAATAAATGGCAGCCATTGCAAATCACGACGCTGCCAAGGAACTCAGTTATATAATGATCAAGTTCATGAACCGCGCCTTACTTCGTGAAGACGCGGATTGGCAGAGATAACCTGCCAGGAAGTCATGAATAAGGGCATGAGTTGGTAGGGGATAATCACTTCCGAACGCTTCTCTAGTTCGGCTTAACTGTAGGCTCAGGAATCTCTGAAAACTGGGTAATTCCAGGACACACCCTTGCCAATGCCTTAAGAGACGTAAACATCACACGAGTGGATTATATCTATGAATCGTGTTCCAGTAGTTAGTAAAAAAGGAAAACCGCTGATGCCCACTAAGCCCTCCAGGGCTAGACGGTGGGTCAAAGAAGGGAAAGCAGTGGGGAAATGGTCAGACCTGGGTGTCTACTACGTTCAACTCACTGAGCCGCCATCGGCTGAAGAGGTGCAGCCTATTTCTGTTGGAGTCGATCCGGGTAAGTCTTATTCCGGTATTGGCGTCCAATCAACCAAATGCACCTTGCTGCAACTGCATCTCATTCTCCCATTTGGGCGGGTGAAAAAACGAATGGAAACCCGCGCCATGCTACGACGATCTCGCCGGGGACGCCGGATTAACTGGAATGTCCCATTCAAACAGCGTAACCATCGCCGATGCAGGTTCGACAACCGTAAACAGTGTAAGCTACCCCCATCCATTAAAGCCTCACGGCAACTGGAACTAAGGGTAGTCAAAGAGTTGGCAGCCATCTTCCCGGTAGCGGCAATTGGGTATGAGCGGGTTAAAGCCGACATAGATCAAACCAAACGCAAACGTGCCAAGTCGGGCAAAGGTTTCTCTCCGGTGATGACAGGTCAAAATTGGGCAATATCCCAGATGGAGAAAATCGCCCCCGTCTACGTCCGCCACGGTTGGCAAAAGGATGGGAACGGTACATCTCAACTCCGAACCCAACTGGGGTTAGAGAAAGACAAGATCAACAAGTCTATAGCCAAGCCGGAAACCCATGCGGTAGACGGAGTGGCGTTGGCTTGTGGATATTTCATCAAATATGTCCCATTCGTTGGTTCTAACTCCCATGGTTATACCCACAAAGGCAGCGTTGACGTAACCGCTTCCCCATTTAAAGTCATCACCCGCCCCGGTGCGGTGAAGCGGGGCAAAGAGTATGGGTTTTTCCGTCGCCAACTGCATTTTGAAGTTCCAGATAAATCTGGAGCCAGGAAGCCAAAAGGTATTCATGGAACGGTTAAAGGTTTTCGTGCTGCCGATTTGGTTAAAGCCACAAAATCAGGAGTTAGTTATGTTGGCTACGTTGGGGGATATTCTCCTAAAGCAAAAGTATTTGCCGTCTACGACTGGCAATGGAAACGGATTGGTTTATTTTCACCCAAGAAAATGGAATTAATTCGCAGATCTAATGGCTTATGCGTAGCTTAATAATTGGTATTATTCGAGGTATCGAACCCCGAATAATACCCGCTATCCCTCCCCGTCCTACTTCGTGGAGGACGGGGATACCCGCGACTAAGTTGTTGCTTGACGCCACGTCGCCTAAACAACTCTGCTAGAGACAACGTTCGGGTTGATGATTAATCGCCACCATACACACTCATGAAAATCAAGCTTGAGCCGATTCCTCTAGGGATTATTGTCATTGGAGTTTTATTTTCACTCTATTTACAATTTCAAATTCCCGAAGGTACGTATTTTAGCGGCGATGCTGCGCTCAAATCCTTACTAGCACAGCAGTTAAGTACGGGTGAATGGCGTTTTGATCTGTGGCAACCCACAGAAGCCTGGGTGCGAAATCTTTGGCAGGATGGGCTCTATCCCTATGCACCACCGTTTGTCTACAACATAGCGGGGCGATATTACATTACCTTTCCCTTTACGTTTCCCCTAATCACCGCACCATTTTATGCACTTTTTGGCTTCAGAGGTCTTTATCTCGTCCCGTTAGTTGCCACTTGGGCAATCTGGGGTACTTTCTATCTTACCTGTAAACGTTTAAAGGTTAGTGCATTTCATACCTCAATTGCCTTAATTAGTCTGATCTTTGCCTCGCACTTAACCCTGTATAGTGCCATGTATTGGGAGCATAGCCTTGCAGTTGCGCTTTGCTTTACGGGTATGGCAATGCTGCTAATGATAGGATATCCTTCGGGTTTATCGAAACCCAGTGCTTTAGTCAGTGGCGGTTTAATCGGTTTATCGGCTTGGTTTAGACCTGAGTTTTTGTCTATGGTGGCGACGTTATCCGCTTTGGTGATTATTGCCGCCTTGGCTAAGAGGAACTTTTTGAATTTATTTAATAAGTTTAATTTAAAGTCTATCCATTATTTAGCCAAAAACAAGGAAACTTTTATCGCTAGCATGTTCGTGGCAGTCAGCCTATTTTTTGTCGCTAACAAACTGGTTTACGGTCTTTTTCTGGGGATGCATGCTGTAGAAATCGTCGAGGAGTTCTCTTGGACTCGCCGCCTTGCCGAGGCTTGGGGCAATTTCCAGGAACTCAGTGTCGTCGGATTTGAGTACTTCCCGATCGCCTTTTTTCCGCTACTTTACTTGCTCTTGTATGGCTTGAAGAGACTAGAAGCTAAACTGAACCTGAAAATCGTTACTCTGGGTATAATCGGTCTATTAATTGCCGCCGCTGGGTATCTGTTTCTGACCGGAGGTTCGGCTGAGTTAAAGACAGCGATTAAGCAGTATAGTCTGCCAATCCTCATCGCGATCGCGTGGCTGTATGTGTTCAGAAAAATTGAGGTAAAATTCGATGCTAGGATAGGGGTAATTTATCTAATCTGTGTGATGTTCACCGCTGGTGCTTGTTTATTGTTAGATTCTGGCGCGGACGAGATTGCGGTTGGGGGTAAGCAGTGGGGACCGCGATACTTATTGTCTCTTATACCCCTAGTCACCTGGATAACGATAGAGGAGCTAAATTTCATCAAGGACAGATCAGGTCCCCTTTTCCGATACATCAGCATTTTTACCATCGTTGTCCTTTTAGCCATTGGCATCCACAAAAACACCTACTTAGGCACGCTGGCGTTGCAGAAGGCGCATCAAGGTGTTCCTCCCGCCACCCAACTCTTGGGAGAAACTCCAGAACGGGTGATTGCAGTGTCTCATCAATATGCTGCTCAATTGCTAGAACCCCCTCTGAGAGGCAAAAAGTTCTTTTTCCGAGCTGAAACTAGCAATGATTTGGTTAAATTAAGTAAAGTGTTAGTTGAGCAGAATCAGGATCACTTTATTTATGTATGCTATCCTTATCGAAAATGCCAGCCACCCGAAGATAGTCAGAATAATCTCCAATTCACTAAAGGTGAGCAGCGCTTTCAGATTGAATTATCTAATTTAGGTCAGTTTGGCAAATATCCCATCTACGAAGCCTCGATTAAGCAACCCTTGTAGACGAGTAATCGTTGAGCTATACTTTAAGTCTTAGTTATAGCTCCAATGTCGTCTTGATTAAACCCTACTTTGAGACCTCCAATGTTAATAAAACCTCGCAAAAAACAACTACAAGAAATTGTTCATAACCAAGAAGTATTTGCCATTATTATTACCACTGAATTTAACCAACCTGGTATTCACTTTTTTACCCCTGACAGCTTTTCGCAACAGCTAGCCTATATGAGGCATCCGGCGGGAAAAACGATCACTCCTCACATCCACAATCAAGTCCGTCGAGAAGTCTTTTACACTCAGGAAGTTCTGTTTATTAAACAAGGAAAACTCCGAGTCGATTTTTATGACGACCAGCAACAGTATTTAGAGAGTCATATCCTAGAAACTGGGGATGTCATTCTCCTGATTAAAGGAGGACATGGCTTTGAAGTCTTAGAAGAAGTAGAAATGATTGAAGTCAAGCAAGGTCCTTATGTGGGGAATGAGGACAAGACTCGTTTCCCCGGCGTTGAGAGCAAACAGGTCAAGATAACGGATTAACCAACTATGGGAGAAGCAATTCCGGTCAATGAACCTCTGTTAGACGGCAAAGAAAAGCAATATCTCAATGAATGTATAGACACCGGATGGATTTCGTCTGAAGGACCATTTGTCAAGCAATTTGAAGCCGAATTTGCCACTCGTGTGGAACGAAAACATGGCATAGCCGTGAGTAATGGTTCCATGGCTCTAGACGCGGCTATCGTTGCTCTGGGAATTGGTGCAGGGGATGAAGTCATTTTGCCCACATTCACGATTATCTCCTGTGCCGCTGCAATTGTGAGGGCGGGGGCGATTCCAGTGGTTGTGGACAGTAACCCCCACACCTGGAATATGGATGTCCAGCAGGTAGAAGCAAAGATTACCCCCAAAACCAAAGCCATTATGGTTGTCCACATCTACGGATTACCCGTAGATATGGACGCCATCCAAGCTTTAGCCCAAAACTATGGACTATTTGTGATTGAAGATGCGGCTGAAATGCATGGTCAAACCTATAAGGGGAAACCTTGTGGCAATTTAGGTGATATTAGTACGTTTAGCTTTTATCCCAACAAACACATTACCACAGGTGAAGGGGGAATGATTGTCACCGATGACGACAACCTAGCTCAACGCTGTCGTTCTCTGCGAAATCTGTGTTTTCAACCCCAGCAGCGTTTTGTCCATGAAGACTTAGGCTGGAACCTACGCATGACAAACTTACAAGCCGCCGTTGGACTGGCTCAATTAGAGCGGTTGGATGAATTTGTAAGTCGTAAACGCCAGATGGGACAACGTTACACAGAACTTCTTGGGAATGTAGCAGGTTTAGAGTTACCCCTTCCCCGCACCGATTATGCGGAAAACATTTACTGGGTGTATGGTGTAGTCTTAACCGATGACGTGCCTTTTGATGCGAAAGAGGCAATGAAACGATTAAGAGAGGAGAAAATTGGCAGTCGCCCATTCTTTTGGCCCATGCACGAACAGCCTGTGTTTCATAAGATGGGACTGTTCAAAGAGGAGTCTTACCCCGTCGCTGAACGTTTAGCCCGCCGAGGCTTTTATCTTCCCAGTGGTATGGCGTTAACCCCCGAACAGATAGAACGAGTCGCTGCCACTGTTAAAGAGATTTTGCTAGAAGCGGGGCAATAACACAGAACCAGGCTCGTGACATACTCCTACACCAACCTGGATACAGGTGGTTGTGCTAGGCTTCGCAACCAATCCGGCTATTGCTTAGGAGGCGTTGCGCTTTAAGAACCCCAAGACTCCCGACAGCAACCACTAAGTTAAGGATTTTTTCCGGGAAAGCTGCCAGATGGTTGACACATATTTGCGTCCTTTGACTAAGTAATCCCACAAGTTTAGACCCGTTTTGCTCTCGCCTGCTGTACGAGGTACGCAGATGTAAGGGATTTCAACGAGTCGGTAGTCCAGTCGTTTGGCACGGTATAACAAATCGATGCAGTATTCACCATAACCCCCGCGCAACTTGATGCGTTCCAATACTTCGGCGCGGGCGGCGATGAAGCCGCTGGTGTAATCATGTATCCGGCTGTATAGCATCACTCGGGCGAAGGAATTGATAATCCAACTCAGGGTGCGAGCCATTAAACCGTGAGCTCTATCTGTCCCCCCCGGAACCCACCGGGAACCAAAGGCAACATCGGCTTCGTTTTTCTGGATAGCTTGCACCAGTCGGGGTACGTCTTCAGGGGGCATGGAGAGGTCACAATCCATCCAAGTGACAATTGCAGCATTATAGGTGTGAATCGCCTCATCAATGCCACGCTGGATAGCCGAGGTTAGACCTTTTTCACCAATACGCCGGACTAAGGCAACCCCTACCGCGTTGCCATCCTCTGGTGAAGTAGAGGAAATAGGATAGCGATCGGCAAACTGTTCTACAATCTCCCAGGTGCCATCAGGGGAGTTGTCATCAATCACAAGCACCAGGTAGGGGGCTGCGTTACTCGCCAGAAGGCGCTCAATCAGCGCACTGATATTGTCCTGCTCGTTGTAAGTCGGCAAGACTGTACAAACTAGTTGATTGGGTGATGCATCTTGAACGTCGGACATTTATCCTCTCCAGATTAGCCGTTACCAGAGGAAAGGAGCAGCCGAGAGTAACTTTTTCCCCTTTCTTCTGTTCATAAACATACTCTGAGAGTAAATCCTTGGTCAATTTATAAGTCTGATTTAAAATCCAATGCAGTATTTAGGCACTGATTATCTATATTATCCTGGATCAGAAACCTATAGATAACCATCAAGCCGTCATCAATTCCAAATCCTGCGCCACCAGCGATTCGGTTTAGTCCCAGGAAAATCAATTTTCTGGCGAATATCCCCAATTTGCCATCCCGTCAGCTTGGCTAACGTCTGCGCCTCCTGTTCAAATCGTTGATTCAAAGAGCGTTTATACTCATCAGCGGCGGGACAATTCATTTCCCCGGTGTAAGGATGTCGCAGTACATATCGACCTTGAAAATTTTGCCGACTCCCCGTTTCTTGGAACATTAAATCTTCAGGAAATGTATCACGAGTGTAGCGGACGTGTAAACGGCTAATAAACACATTATTGGGCGCATTTGCATTCAACCAAAACACACCTGCTTGCTCTAATTCATCCCTCGTTAAAGGGTCAGCCGCACAGGGATCGCACCATCCCATATCCCAGGCATATTCTAAAAATGCCACTTTTTTCCTTTCTTGCTCATAGGCTGTCTGAAACATATCCTTATAGAAATGAGCAAACTCATCTTTAACAAAAACAGGAAGTTCGGCATTAGACGGGATTTGCACAGTGCGATAATTAGTAACTTCTGCTTGACCGTTGGGGGATAAAATATACACAATTAAATCTTGCTCAGTTGTGGCATTAATCATCCCCAAACGAATCGGCAACATAAAACGCGGCGATTCATACGCCATCTGTAAAGGGCGGAGTAATTGAGAACCCCCAGCTGCAAATTCTTTCAGATTAACTTTCGCCACAAAAAACTTCATATCTTGGCGAATATAAGGTTGCAGTAGCCGACTAGCACCACGAGGGATGCGATAATCATTACGCCTCAGCCAGGTTTCCAACCCATCCGATTCTTTGGCACTAAGAATTAAAATATCGTATTCGCCAACCGAAAAACGAGATTCTATCGTAACGCCTAAAGCACTCTCTCCCCGATTTGCCCCATACTCGTCTGCTGATGCTGCCCCTCTCAATGCAGCTTCCGGCTGAAATACGGGCATAGGGATACAGGGATTCGGATCAAAATATTCCACCAATCGCGGCGCACTAAACCCATCCAGTCGTTCGATAATCTTCGGGTTTGCTACCTGTACTTGTTCTTGTTCTAGAACCACAGGAACAGGCACAACCAAGGCAAAATCTTTAACATCGCCTTGATAGTCATTCGCCATCGTCAAAATCGTGCGATCGCTATCCCGTGCGATAATCACTTGAGAGGCTTGGTTGTAAAGCTTTGTATCCGCTTTCGCCACATAAAAGCCACAAAAAGCCAAGGCTTTTGGCGCAAATATCATAATGGCAAAAACTGCCAAGAATAACGCAAGTAATACCTGTACTAGCTTTTTCATTATTTCCTAATTGGGACAAAGAATTTATTAACCTGGGTGTTTGTTGCATTTTCCTCCTCACCCATCACCGTGAAACCTCCAAACAAATCGCGGTGATGACCAAATCCAATCTAAAATCACGGTTAGGGGAGAAAGGGCAAATAACGCCCAGAAAACCGCCGTAGACATAAAGAAATGATTCCGCAGAATAAAGGTTAAAATCGCAATACTGACAGCCCAGAGTAAACGACTCACCCTAGCATTGGGAATGGAGCGGGGATCAGTTAACATAAACAGGGCAAACAATAAGAACGAGCCACTCATCAACCGATGCGCCCATACATCCCAGGTCCAGCCCAACCAAAGATTGCGAAAGGCTTCGAGTAAAGCATAAGCGCTGAAAAAAGCCGCCGTTGTATCCCAACGCCCCACCCGTTTTAAAATCATGCCCCCAGTCCCGGCAAATAATAAGACATACCAGCCCTCCTCTCCCCACTGTCCTGGAGAAACCCAGGCATCCTTGGTAAGGATTAAAACTGAAATTATGCCAAAATTAGCCGGATTTAAAAAATGTTTACCCTGGAATCGAAACAGAAATTTACTTAAAATCGCCAGCGCCCCCGCCAAGATCATCGTGCTGTAGTGATCGACTCGCAGGAGTAAACTTAATCCTAATGCGGTAATCATGGCACTTTTGAGGGATATTGGGGAAGTGTTGAGTGTGGACTCTTCACGGCGTTCGAGAGCATGGTTTTGAGTGAATTCCTCATCTGCCTTATTTCCCTGGGAGATAGACCAAAGCCTGATGCTGATATACTGGGTCAGCAAACAAGTCGCGATCGCAACACCAATGAACTGAGGCTGTAATGTCCAATCTCTCGTACCAATACCCAATACCAGGAAGAGTGAGAGAAACAGAATCTGATAGTCTCTGGGATCGGATTGCTGCATTTGACTACCGTGGGAAGATATCACATGCCCATGATCTCATATCCAGCATCGACATATAAAACTTGACCCGTGATCCCACTAGCGAGATCACTACATAAAAAGGCGGCTGTATTGCCAACTTCTAGCTGAGTAACCGTTCGTCGTAGGGGTGCTACCTGCTCCACATGATGAATCATATCCAAAATGCCGCCCACGGCTGAAGACGCCAGGGTGCGGATTGGACCTGCGGAAATCCCATTGACGCGAATATTACTCGGTCCTAATTCGGCGGCTAGATAACGGACACTCATCTCCAATCCAGACTTGGCGATTCCCATGACATTGTAATTGGGGATCACCTTCACACCCCCAAGATAGGTCATAGTGACGATACTTCCCCCCTCTTTCATTAAGGGTTTAGCAGCGGCGGCTAATCGGGTTAGGGAATAGGTACTAATTTCTAAGGCTGTTGTAAACCCTTGTCGCGAGGTTTGGCTAAACTCTCCGGATAAATCCTCTTTGTTGGCAAATGCAAGGCAATGGATGAGGATGTCGAGTTTGCCCCACTGCTTCTCAATCGCCTCAAAGGTGGCATCGATTTGGGCATCATCTTGGACGTTACAGGGTAAGAAGACACTGGGCTTGAGGGGTTCTACCAACTCTCCAACTTTCTTCTCAAAGCGCCCCTTGTCATCGGGTAAATAAGTGACCCCCAACTCGGCGCCAGCTTGGTGCAACTGTTGGGCTATGCCCCAGGCGATTGATCGATTGTTGGCAATCCCAGTCACCAGAGCATTCTTTCCCGTCAAATTCAGCATAGGTATCTTAATTCTTCAAGACAATAGAACAATTCGTAAAAAAATAACCGTGAGGTGCGATGTTCGTTGTATGATAACGCCAAACCGTTAACCATCAACTCAACTCGTCAGATGTCCGTTGACATCTCACTTCATTATGTAACAATTGGTACAAAAAACCTATTGGGACTCAGATTAAGTATTCTTGAATACAATATAGGGATCGTTCATTGAGCCGATTTTGGAGTCTCAAGCTTCATCGGCGACCACTTAGAAGTCAATAAGGCTTTGGCGCAAGGGTAATAGATATGGTCGTAATGCAAGATAGACCGTTGGCTGCTGTGTTCCGTCAAATCGGCGGAAGCTCATTTCCTCCCGTTGTTGAAACCTTTGAGCGGGGCAAAACTATTTTTTTTCCCGGAGATCCCGCTGAACGGGTCTACTTTTTGATCAAAGGAGCTGTGAAGCTTTCCCGGGTTTATGAAGCGGGGGAAGAAATTACAGTTGCCTTGTTGCGGGAAAATAGTGTCTTTGGGGTATTGTCCTTGATTACAGGTCACCGCTCTGATCGCTTTTACCACGCGGTGGCGTTTACCCCAGTTGAATTGCTTTCGGCTCCGATTGATCAGGTAGAGCAAGCGCTCAAGGACAACCCAGAGCTATCGATGTTGATGCTACAGGGATTGTCCTCGCGGATTTTACAGACGGAAATGATGATCGAGACATTAGCTCACCGGGATATGGGATCTCGCTTGGTCAGTTTTTTATTGATTCTCTGTCGTGACTTCGGCGTTCCTGGCAAGGATGGGATTACCATTGACCTGAAGCTTTCCCATCAAGCGATCGCGGAAGCCATTGGCTCTACACGAGTCACCGTCACTCGTCTACTGGGGGATCTGCGAACTGATCAAATGATTTCTATTCAAAAGAAAAAAATCACGGTTCACAACCCTGTGGTGCTGAGTCAGCAGTTCACGTAGGCGTCGTAGACAATTTACTTATTGCTCAGGTTCATCAATTTTGAAGGCGAGAGGCTTTAGCTTGATTCATTTGATGAACTTTAAGCTATATTGCGTTGATAATAGTTTGGGTGATTGCCAGTAGGACAAACTCCCCAACTAAGCCGAGAATCTGTTTGAGCGCGATCGCAACTGGCACAATTTAGTTCTCTTCGCTTATCTTAGATGAAGATATCAGGTTTAGGGACGCCGCCAGACTTTAATTTTGGACTCTTGATTCTCTGAACTTTCGGTTATTCCAGCTAAGAGTTTGCCATCTGAACTCATCACCAAATCACTCATTTTTTCATGTTCTAAGGTGGCTTCTAGCTCCGCTGTTTGTAGATTCCACACCTTAATCCCTTCATCGGTACTGCCAATAATGCGATCGCGACTGAGAACAAAGGTATCATACCAAAAAGAGTTTCTCGTCGAAGACACACGTCCTTCGGCTTTCAGCATTCCCGTCGTTAAATCCCATACCCTCAAATCCGTCACGGGTTGGCGATAGTAAATTGTCACGGCTGTCTTCCCATCCCCACTGATGTGCGCCGAGTGCATATACCCAAAACCGTCAGACCATTTTTTCTGGAGGATAATTTGCTGGTTAGTGAGTAAATTCCACGCCACAAGTTTGCCACCCACACCCAATTGAACCAGTGCTGTTTTGCCATTAGAACTAATCACATGAGGATGGAAACGTGGTGAGTTGTCTTCGATTGAAACAGGACCAATTTTGATTTCAGTAGACGGCGAATTGGGTAAGGTTAGTTTTAGCTGACCCGTTGCCAAATCCCAGACTTTAATTTCGGTATGACTGCGACTAATAATTGTCGTTCCGTCGGATGAAATCTCAACCCCATGGATAGTCTCAGTATGTCCCGCGAGGGTTTGAGCAGGCTGGTTAGTGGTCATATTCCAAATCCGAACCATGCGATCGCCACTACCACTGACAACTACTTTACCATTGGGCGCGATCGCAAGAGCCTGAATCACACCGGAATCACTCTGTAGTGTTTTTTTCAATACTCCAGTTGGCAAGTCCCAAACTTTAATCGCCTTATCTTTTCCACCACTGATTAGGGTTTTTCCATCAGCACTGATGACAATAGCCAAAGCAGTTGCATGTCCCGTAAAGGTACGAAAGACAGAGAAATTGCAGTAGGGAGACTCTGTTGAATTGTCAGAACAAGACTTCAACACTACAGGTTGTGTGTCCCGTTTCAGTGATGGAAAAAACTCATCTAGATGCCATAAAATATTGGCAGAAACCATCACAAACAAAACTCCTCTGATTAACCAAGAGCGACGGATTCGATGACTAGAGTTTGGCGGATCAAGGGGTTCTCCCCGAACGATCTGAGTTAACTCGCGGCGACTGCGATTTGCCTCGTACCAAAACGCGCACCAGAAGGTCAATAATACAAAAATCGGTAATCCTAGAAACAGCAAGCCTTCAACTATAACCACATCTCCCGAAAAAATGCCAAAGAAAAATAGTGGGATAGTGGCGCTGTACCAGGTGAAGTACCAAAACACTAAAAACCCAATCACTAAGGGATGTAACCTCATCGTGATCCGAATCACTGTTCCCTGAGAGCCGGATTCAAATCTTCCTCGGATTGTGGGTAAAAATGAGTTGCGGTAATGAATAATTCGCCGCACCTCAAACCCATCACTGGAAATTCTTCCGGCATAAGGTGCATGGTTACGAGAAAAAGTCCAGCGAAATGTTTTGGGCGCTTCAATGTGAGCATTGAGCTTATCAATAACATCCGGCAATGGCTCTTGGGTTTTCAGAGTAAAGGTATGATAGGGTAAGAGTTGCATGGGTTGAACCCTCAAGAATCAAAGGCTTTCTTGTGACCAGAATGGGTCACAAGTTCATCCTGATTTGATGCTTCACGCTGCACCCGTTCTGGACGCCCCATACCCGTTGTCATAGCATAATGTTGGGCTAACAGTCGCAACCATAGCGCGGGATAACGATTTTCAATCCACGGTTGTAAGCGACGAATCAGATCAGTGAACCACCCTTTAAGGAATCCACTCACTATAGCATTTCGAGTAAATGTGAAGTAGCTCTTCAGCCAACGTAATAAATCCTTTGCCCCTGCCATGTCCCAAATCCAAAAAATCAGGGCAGGATTACGTCTAGCTGCTTTTAATGCCAGTCGGTTGAAGGTTAACCAATCAAAACGGTCTTTAATAAAGGTATCAGCAACCTCTGGCGGTTCATCAGCTAAAAGCCCAAAGAAAGTATTCAGCATGGCGTTAATTCGTTGGGGAGGCAAATGACGCCCAGTTGGCACCATCATACCTTTGGAAAAGAGCCAGGTGACTGCAATATTGCTTTGATGAGCGCGAATTTGGTTTAAATCTTTGGCACTCAAGAGATTATGCCGCAGGGCGGTATCGAGTAAGTCGGTTAAGCGCTCCAGATTCCGAACCAGGGAACCAAATCCGGTAAACACCAGAGGCGATTGCAGGGAAGCCGCATCCCCAATGGCAACCAGCCGATCAAACGCCACCGTGCGATCGCGACTATCTAGGCTAAAATGTCCGGGAATATAGCCGAATGTGGGTTTCTTCCACTGGAGCTTTTCCACGTCGCAGCGGCGGTATTCAGGTAAAATTGTAAAAAAGTCTTCATACATTTCTAATAAAGAGCCAGGGTTCTCAGGATGCACCTGATGGTAATGGAACAAATAGATTGTCAGTTCCTCCCCTGCTCCCGGAAACAGTTCCCAAATCAACTGCCGTCCCCGGGAGATGTCGCCGTGGCTATTAAGAACGTCTCCATAGTTAGAATCCCACACCCCAGGATCAAACCCACTGGCAATTACTGCACCGACGGTAGGGCAGACGCTATCAAACGCCCTGCCACCATTCAGTTGCCAAGCGATGGGGGAAGCGGTACCCATGGCATCGACTAAAAGCCGTCCTGTGGCTTGTCGGGGGGTTTTGCTGGGCAGATGCTTTAGACTGACGACAACTTCCTCTGGAGTCATCTCCGCCCGGATAAACTCTGTCTCATCCCAGATGTCGCCACCGGCTTTTTGTAACTTTTCTCCACATAGTTGTAACAATTTCTCTGAATTAATTGCCAGATTCAGTACAGTTGGTGTATGTAAGACAGGTGCTTTTAGATGAGGAGGGTTGTTGCCATCAAAGAATTTGTTGAAGCCATCGATATATTCTCTAGCGATCATGGCTTCAAACTCATCGGGGGTAAATAACCCCAAATCGATGAGACTCTCAAACTCAGCCCGGGAAATATTCCACTCTCGGTTCATGCGCCCAAAGGGTAAGCGTTCTACCAGTAGGACTCGATACCCCCGTTGTGCCATCACAGCGGCGTGAATGACTCCTAGGGCGCCACCGATGTAAATCAGGTCATAGGTGGACTTTGATCGGCTGCTTCCTCGAAGCTGTGTCGGTTCCTCGGTTGTCTTAAACACAACTTGTTTAGGCTGTTGTGGATATAGCACTCCTTCGCGCCATCGTTTCTCCCACCAATAGACGCGGTTGAGGTCATACTCCCCTTTGGGCATTTTTTGGAAGAAATGAACCGTCTGGGGATAGTAGGGCGCCAGCGCCTCAAAGATAGACTGTTGGGATAAATCAACCTCTGGGGGTTCAGGATAGTGGTAGGGAAACTTACCGCGTAAATCCGCAGTCAGCTTCTGGAGCAATTGCCGTTCTCCCGCGATCGCGCGATCGCAACCGCGAAAGGCTTTCAAGTACGTGGTTCGCTGCACCGACCAAACAAAAATGGAGATTTCCGGAATCGGAAGCCTTATCGGTGTAGATGAATTGGCTAAAGGCGCAGGTTCAATTTTTACCAGGATACCATCAGGGGTTATAGTTTTCTTCCCCAGCCCAAAGTGCCAGTCCTGCTGCAACCAGGTGCGAACAGTGTCGGTGTCGGGGTTCGGTATTTCTACGTAGAGCAGTTCTTTCATCGGAGTGATCTGATTCGCTGAGGAATTAGGCAAGATAACGGAGGTGAGTTAAAGCAAAATACGCTACACTTCCGGATACTGATTGGTTTAATATTAGTAAAAAAAGTTTACACTCTTCTCATTTTCAGTCAATTAGGGTGCTTTTGTTAACTCGCCATGAATTATCCCATCCCAGTTAGTCCTCAAGAAATGGCGGCTCTCCGTCAAAAACCAGTGAACGAAGAATTAGTGGCAGCGGCAATTGCCGGTGTCATTCAGATTGCTCGTTCTCAGGGACAGTCCCTAGACGAGCTTACCGCCGAAGTGCTTGCAGAAGATAGTGTCTTAGATCAGGCACAACGCCGCTGGCTTAGTGATATTGTCGCCCAAGCCTGGAACATTCTGCCATCCATAGAGGCGGTAGAGAGTATTCCGGTTTCTTGAAGATGTCAAGCGGTGTCAATCATCGCTTGTCGTCAGGTTAGGCGTCAGGTTGCTCCCGCGTCCTAGCCGTCCCCTACAGAGTCTGTGCGTAAGTCCTACCCCAGGCGTCGTTTTACACTATCCGGACGGCTATTCGGGATAAAGGTAGATCCGAATAGTACACCGTTTAGGAAAAATAGTGGTGTGTCTTAGTGAAGGCATAAGGTAGAGATCTGCACTTGTTTAGGGTATCTGCTTTTTCTTATCTTGTTAACGGGTAGGTATTTGAAGCCGCGCCGCCCTAGCTAGTCTAAAGGTTGGCTCAAGGGATTTTTCTTTGTTGAGTGAAATATATCTTGATTAAAGATTTAATAAAAAATTAGCAATTGAGGGAATTATCGGGCAGCTTCAGGAATTAGCTAAGCTAGCATTAGAGTAATCTGGTTAACCCCAACGTTATGTTTAAAGCCCGCACTCTGATTAAATTCCTGATCATTTTTTTGCTGACGGTCTTTATTTTAACATTTAACTGCCTTCACTATTTTATTTTTGGAGTATTCAATATTCTCGGTCAAGACTCTCTAGCCGGAAATCAGTACAATTACGGAGAAGTTTTGCAGAAAGCGGTCTATTTTTATGATGTGCAGCGTTCCGGAAAACTCCCTGCCAATAATCGGGTGGAATGGCGGGGGGATTCAGCATTAACTGATGGTGCGGATAATGGGATTGACCTAACTGGAGGCTGGTATGATGCAGGCGATCATCTAAAATTTGGCTTTCCCATGGCAGCTTCAACCACGCTTCTGGCTTGGGGAGTCATTGAATACGAAGACGCCTATAAACAAAGTGGTCAATATAACGCCATGCTGGATAATTTGCGCTGGGTTAATGACTATTTTATTAAAGCCCATCCTGCGCCAACAGTGTTGTGGGGTCAGGTGGGTAAAGGGAGTTTAGATCATGATTGGTGGGGGGCGGCGGAGGTGATGCCGATGGAGCGTCCTTCCTATAAAATTGATGCCACTTGTTCGGGTTCAGATTTAGCAGGAGAAACCGCCGCCGCGATGGCAGCTTCTGCAATGGTTTTTCAAGAAACCGAGGCGAATTATGCCCAAAGGTTGCTAAAACATGCCCAGGAACTCTATGACTTTGCCGAGCAATATCCGGGCAACTATTCGGATTGTATTACTGAGGCGGCGGAGTATTATAAATCCAGTGGTTATACTGATGAACTGGTTTGGGGCGCTGCATGGCTTTATCGAGCAACCCAAGCGCCAGAGTATTTACAGAAAGCTGAAAGGTATTATGAGCAGTTAAGGGATCAACCCAATGCAACTCTCGCCTATAATTGGACGCATACCTGGGATGATAAATCTTATGGGAGTTATGTATTATTAGCTGAATTAACCGGGAAAAACAAGTATCGACAAGACGCAGAACGTTGGTTAGACTATTGGTGCGATCGCTGTCAGTGGAAACACGTCTCCTATACCCCAGGGGGACTGGCTTGGCTGGATGAATGGGGTTCGTTGAGATATGCGGCAAAAACGGCATTTTTAGCGTTTATTTATGGGGACTCCGTAGACTCGGCTTGGACGCGACGAAAGTATCATGCCTTTGCCGAACGGCAGATTAATTACATGTTAGGGTCTAATCCAGATCAGCGAAGTTATGTAGTCGGATTTGGCAATAACTCACCGAAACAACCCCATCATCGGACAGCACATGGTTCTTGGGCAAATAGTAAAGAAACTCCGGAAGAAACGCGGCATATTTTATATGGAGCCTTAGTTGGTGGACCGGATCAGCAGGATAATTTTATCGATGAACGGTCTAATTTTAAGATGACTGAAGTGGCGACAGATTATAATGCCGGATTTACCGGAGCCGTGGCGAAACTCTATCAGAAGTATGGGGGGAATCCATTAGCAAATTTTCCTCCAACGGAACAACGAGAGAATGAATTTTTTGTTGAGGCGCAAGGGAATCAACTCAGTGATAATTTGATGGAAGTTCAAGCCACCGTTTATAACCAATCCGCCTGGCCCGCCCGGATTATTCCTAATTTATCATTTCGGTATTTTATTGATATTAGTGAGGTAATTGAAGCCGGAGGAAACCCAAAGGATATCAAAGTCAATACCAGTCCAGAATCAGGAATAACGGTATCTGGACTCACGCCTTGGCAAAATTCACCAACGATTTACTATATCCAGGTGGATGTAGACGGAACTCAACTTTATCCTGGGGGAGAAGCGTATTATCAGAAAGATGTCCAGTTTCAGGTAAATACACCAACAGGTATCTGGACTATGAATAATGATTGGTCATACCCAGAGATGGTCGAACAAGCCGGGAATGGCAAGGGCACTCATATTCCGGTTTATAATAGTGGAAAATTAATTTTTGGAATTGAACCGCCAAAGGAGGTATAAAATCAAATATAGGGGCGACTCACTTGTATAGATGAACAACTCCAGAAACAGGGCGGGTTTATATACGTTACCCGTTTTGAAGAGCATGTTATCGGTAAAACCCGCCCCTACAGACCGTCGGGTTAGCCTCTTCTAAAACCCTTGTGTCAGAACGTGTTTTTCAGGAATTAAAGGTGCGTCTACAGATTAAAATCTGTAAATAAATGGGATGGAATGATGCCATGAAAATCGATAGACGTTTTTTCCTCGGTTGGGCAATATCAATGGTTTATGGATTCTGGGCTAAAGGACAAGCGCAATCGGTAAATTTAGATAATCTAACTAAACTGTTGATTAATCAAGTCGGATATTCCCCAACCCGTCCTAAATTAGGCTTTTTACTCAATTCCCCTCATTCTGCCACGAATCCAGTCCAATTAATTAACGTCCGTAATAACCGCCCCGTATTCGAGGTGGAGTTATCAGCATTGATGCAAGATGCAGCCAGTCAGGATAATATCCAACAGGTTGATTTTACCGCATTCAACCGTCCCGGACGCTATTACCTGAAATCTGGAGATATTCAGTCTTATCCCTTTGATATTGGTCAGGATATTTATCAGGATGCCTTCAATACAATGCTGCGTTCCTACTATTTACAACGCTGCGGGGTAGCCATACGAGATTCTATCAATGGGATTGGTCATTCTCCTTGCCATTTAAATGATGGCACCTTTGCTCATACCGATGACATGCATCGGGGGGGTGAAATGAAACGCGCCCAAGGGGGTTGGCATGATGCAGGAGATTTTGGCAAA
Source organism: Coleofasciculus sp. G1-WW12-02 (assembly GCF_040219735.1). NCBI lineage: Bacteria > Bacillati > Cyanobacteriota > Cyanophyceae > Coleofasciculales > Coleofasciculaceae > Coleofasciculus > Coleofasciculus sp. G1-WW12-02. The sequence continues at coordinate 102,111 of NZ_JAVJRX010000184.1, forward strand.
TATGTAGGACCAACGGCGGTAACTGTGGGTCGTTTATTAAGTTTATATGAGCAATATCCATCGTTATTTTCTGACCGTCAATTAATGATTCCTGAAAGTGGCAATGGCAGACCCGATGTGCTGGATGAAATAAAGGTAGGATTGGATTGGATGGTGACCATGCAACGGCGTGATGGTGCGGTTTATCGGAAGCTTTCGGGGAAAGAATGGCCCCCCATGATTCTACCGAATGAAGATATCCAAACTCGCTATATTTATGGGATTTCTACACCAGAAACGGCAAAATTCGCCGCCGCGTTGGCAATGGCGGCGAGAGTGTATTCAGCCTATGATGTGTTATTGGCGAAGAATTATTTGAAAGCGGCGCAAAAAGCTTGGGAATTTTTGCAAAGTGAACCCTCTATGCGGGTGGATTGGGTTGAGGGTGATGATAGTGGTTCGGGGAAATATCTGGCTGGAGAGTGGGATACGGAAGCCTCGTTAACGACGGATAAAGATGATCGTTTTTGGGCGGCGGCGGAATTGTTGATTACGACAGGGGAGGCGAGTTTTGCTGAGTATTTAGAACAAGAGCTTCCTGAGTTGTCTTATACTTTATTTGAATGGAAAGATCCCTCAGCCTTGGGGATGGCAGATTATCTGCTGCAACCGCGTCAGCAAGGTTCAGAGAATCTGAAGGCGCAAATGAAGCAGAATTTATTAGAACGGGCAGATCGTTTGCTGGAGACGGTGAATCGTAGTGGTTATCGCTTGGCAATTGATAAGTTTATCTGGGCGTCGAATAAGATGGTGGCGGAGGAGGGGATTACCTTGTTTTATGCCTATAAACTAACTGGAAATCAAGAGTATTTTCAGGCGGCGGTAGATCAGTTAGATTATTTGTTGGGGCGCAATCATTTTAATCTATCCTTTGTTACGACTGTGGGGTCAAATTCAGTCCGCAATGTCCATCACCGAGTTGCTGTAGCGAAAAAAACGGTGATTCCCGGGTTAATGGTAGGGGGGGCGAATGCAGAAGCCCAGGATGGAATTGCCCCGAAAGGATTGGGTCCGCTAAGTTATTTAGATGATGAGCGATCTTATGCCACGAACGAATATGCGATTGATTATAATGCCTCCGCGATCGCACTGATGGGAATGGTGATGGCGGAAGGTTCATAGTTGCGCTGTTTTCGCGATCGCATCCCGTTAATGAGGATAACAATACCACAATCCCGTAGTGCGCCCTAACCGAAAAAAACTGGGCGGTTAGAAACCGCAGCTACACGAACAAAACCCGCCTGCGCGGGTTAAAATACCCGTGCGATCGCATCCCGTTGACGAGGATAACACTATCACAATCCCTTCACCACCCATAGACCTGCACCCAAGCGCGATCGCACAATCTTTTTCTCAGTATATCAAGGACTAACTTGGGACTAACTTGGGACAAAGTGGTTAACCAGTGGGTTGGGATTGGGATTAAACCTGGGATTCGGGGGTGTTTGATGGAAGAGTAAAGCATTCAACCCGATTGTGATGAACAGGAATCATTCTGAACTTTTGCTAAAAACCTTGGAAGTGAGTACATTTGTCGTGACTCTGTACACCTATTCTGCTTTTGTAGGAATTGCGGCGGCGGGTTTAGCAATTTATTGTTTACTTCAGCAAGCGCGGGAGGAGGGGTAGTATTAGGTTCGTCGTAGGGGAACTTTAGCCTATAATCCAGTTAAATTGATGCATAATTAGGTTTTTAGGAGGGGACTATAGCTTATAAGGTTCCTTACCATTAATAATACAAGGATTGGCAAATCCTTGTAATGTGAGCATCTTGCTCGCTACCCATTCCCAATTTAAATGCGTGACAGCTTAACCTTAGATTTTGTTGGGTTTCCTTACGTCAACCCAACCTACAATGTTTAATCTCAATCAAAGTCCCCCTTTTTAAGGGGGATGCAAGGGGGATAAAAAATGCATCAACGAAGCCATAGCGACTTTTCCAACAACCTCTCAGGCGCGGTTTCATTTTCGCAGTAACCTACCAAGTTAGATGGTGTAGGGTGGAACATTTCATGATTCATAGTTTATCTAAACTTATCCATTGAGTAAGGCATTAATAATCGTTGCTAGTTTCTTCAAATTCACAGGTTTGGTCATATAATAGGATACACCTGCGGCTAAACATTTTTCGCGATCGCCTGACATCGCCAGCGCCGTTATCGCAATAATTGGAATGTTAGCCGTGCGGGGGTTGGCGCGAATCTGTTGCGTGGCGCTTAACCCATCGAGTTCTGGCATCTGAATGTCCATTAAAATCAGATCAGGCTTCCGCCGTTGGCTGAGTTGTACGGCTTCTTTGCCATCTTTTGCTATGATCATTTCATAGCCGATTCCCTGTAAGTAATCGGATAAGGTTTGGGTGTTGGCTTCGTTGTCTTCAGCTAATAAAATTAAGGGAGTCGTTCGCGGCAAATTCGTGTCTTCAATGTCTGATAAGCTACACCCAAACGTCGCCTTTTCCTCTGGGGAACTGATGGGATGATTTGCTGAATGAGAACGCCAAGGAAGTCTCACGGTAAAACAACTTCCTTTTCCGAGTTCACTGTCTACTGTTACCCATCCCCCATGTAATTCCACAATTCGCCGGACTAATGCCAATCCTAACCCGGTTCCCTGATGACGCCGGGATAAACTGCTATCAATTTGGACGAAGGATTGAAAGAGTTTCTCTAGATGTTCTTTAGCAATACCTATTCCGGTATCACTAACACTGATACAGAGAATATCTCCTGGGGATGTAGAGGCGTAGCCGGCTACGTCTCTACATTCCGTATCTTGATGAATTTCTACCGTAACCCGTCCCCCCTCTGGGGTAAATTTCACCGCATTACTTAATAAGTTAATTAAGACTTGCTGTAAGCGTCGTTCATCGCCCAGAATCGTCCCTAATCCTTCGGCAATATTAGCCGTCAACGTAATATTTTTATCCAAAGCGAGGGGTTTAATCAAGCTTAAACTCGCATCACACAGTTGGGTAATACTGACGGATGTCAGGTTTAACTCCAACTTCCCCGATTCAATCTTGGCTAAATCGAGAATATCATTAATTAACTCCAGTAAATGTCTACCACTTTTTTCAATCGTGGCGAGAGATTTGCGCTGCTTGTCGGTAATCTCCCCATAGACTTCTTCTTGTAAGCTTTCAGATAAACCCAGAATCGCATTTAGAGGCGTTCGCAATTCATGACTCATATTTGCCAGAAACTCGTCTTTTAACTGGGTGGCGTGGGCGAGTTCCGCATTTGTTGTCGCCAAGATATCATTATTGTGGCGCAATTGCTCGTATAATTGAGACTGTTTAATCGCGATCGCGAGTTGGGTGGCTAGGGATAGGAGTAACTCAATTTCCCAGGTTTTCCACTCTCGCGGATGGGAACATTGATGCACGATTAGTAATCCCCAGAGGATATCCTGTTGGACAATGGGGACAACCAGTTTTGCCCGGATTGCGTACTCCCCCATGAAGTCTACCATACAGGGTAAAACATCCTCGCGATCGCGATCGGCTAAAGTATACACTTTCCCCTGAACATAATTGTGATAACAGCTTCTGGGAAAGGCTTCCGCCGAAAAAATAATATTCAATAACTGGGGAAATCCTGACGCTACCCCTTCCGCAATCGCCCGTCCCCGATTATCCTCAAAAAGCTGATAGACTAATACTCGGTCAGCCATCAGTAATTGTTGGACTTCTTTAACCGTTGTAGTGAGAATTGTCTCCAAGTCTAGGGATTGACGAATGCGTTGAGACATCGCACTGATTAATCGTTCCCGTTCAACCTGTTGACGCAGAGTTTCTTCAGCCTGTTTGCGCGACGTAATATCTGACGCCGTACCCAAAATCTGTTTCGGTTTCCCCTCAGATGTGCGAGTAAAAATGGTATCCCAACTATATAACCAACGCCATTGACCATTTGCATGGCGCATCCGATACTCACATTCAATAATATCCCCATCTTTCGCCCGATCAAAGCGTTGTTGCTTGAGTGACATTAAAGCTAAATCATCGGGATGCATCAGAGAGGGAAATAATCTAGATTCCATCTGCTGAATTTCTTCTGGGCTATAGCCCAAAATTTGAGCAACGGAACGGTTAATGTAGATATTTCGTTGTTCGACTAGATCATAAATATATAACACATTCGGGTTCGTATCCGCAATCCGTTGGATAAATCGCTGACTTTCTTGCAGCGCCAATTCTGCTTGTTTGCGATCGCTAATATCCCGAAAATAGACGGATAACCCCTCCTCCGAGGGATATACCCGCACTTCAAACCAGATATTATGGGGTGCATACAATTCCTCAAACGCCATCGGTTTTTGTTCCCGCGCCGCTTGGCGATAGACATCTTCAAATTTCGTTCCCATGGCGTCAGGAAATTCATCCCAGATACATCTACCAATCATGTCGGGTACGGGACGATTAATTAAGGGGGCTAAGAGGGAGTTAAAGTGGGTAAACCGCCAATTTTGATCCAGGGCAAAAAAGCCTTCAGTAATACTTTCTAATATATTATTAATCTTGCGATGAGAGTCTTGTAGGGCTAATTCCGTTTGATGGCGTTCATTAATTTCTCGGTGCAGTTGTTCCACCGTCTGTTCTAACGCCGTTGTCCGTTCTTGCACCCGCCGTTCTAGGGCTTCATTCAAGTGTTTCAGCGATTCTTCGGCTTGTTTGCGATCGCTAATATCTCGATAGGCACTTAAAAAGAAAATTTGATTATCTTGGTAAATAATTGAATTCGATACTAACAGGGTTTTCTGTCTGCCTATTTTATCTACAAACGTGGTTTCAATATTTCGCAGTTTGCGTCTGCGATTGGGATTTTTTTGCCATTGCTTCACTTGCTGATAGAGAACCGGATCAGGATAAAGTTGGAGGAGAAAATCATCACAACGATTCGCCTCCTGGCGTGTATATCCGGTAATTTGCTGCATTTGATGATTAAAGATGCGGAATTTTCCCTGACTATTACTCAGGGTAATTCCTTCGCCTACGGTATCAATCACTGTAGACAATTGTCCCGCCATAGATTGAATCGCTTGTTCGGCTTTTTTTCGTTCCGTGATATCCGTAACCGTGGTTACCCGCAAACAGCGTTCCCCTTGCTGCATGATTGGTCCAGTGGTAACCTGAATATCAATTAATTTACCATCATGACGCCGTACCTGCCATTCCCCGGAATGGTTAGGGTTAAGGAATTCGGTTAAGGGGCGTCCTAATAAATAATCATACGGATAGGCAAATAGTTGGCAAAAGGCAGGATTCACCCGAACCAGTTGCCATTGTTCATCGGTAATACATAAGCCTACTGGGGCAGATTCATAAAATAACTCTAACAGTTTTTCACTGGTTTGGGCTTTTTCCTGCGCCTGAACCCGATGGGAAATATCCAGCCAGGCACCAATTATTTCTTGGGGGATTCCTTGTTCATTGCGAATCAATTTCCAATCATCTTGTAGCCAAATATACTCTCCATTCTTATGCTTAAATCTATATTCTTGAATCGAATAGCCTTGCTGAAAAAGTTGAGCAAATCCGGTGAGGGCGGTGGGTAAGTCTTGGGGATGAATATGATTTAACCAAAAATCGGCTTGTTCCAAGATTTCCGCTGGTGTATAGCCAATCAGAGCAGTAATATTATCACTAATAAATGTGGTTGGATAGGGAGGAATAAACTGGCGACTATAAATTGCTGTGGGACTCGCGGAGAGTAAATAATGCAGTCGTTCTTGAGTCGCCTTTGCCAATTTTTCTGCCTTTTGTCGTTCAGCGAGTTCCGTTTGCAATTGGGCAAAAGCATTCGCTTGTTGAATCGCGATCGCGATTTGAATGCTGAGTTGTTCTAATAAGTCCAATTCCTCGGGTTGCCATTGATGGGGGGCGGCACAGTGATGGGCGACTAATAAGCCCCAGAGTTGTTCGTTAATAATAATGGGTACGGTGAGAATAGCTTTGACTTGAAACTGTTCGAGTAATTCTAAATGGCAGGGATTTAACCCTTGATGATAGATATTATTTGCCACCTGACGCCGCCCATTCAGATAGTCAGCCCCCTTGGTTTCTTGGAAGTAACTATCGCGAATTTGTGAGCCGATAACTGGGGGAAAATCACCCACCGATTCAGCGACAATCTCCCCACTCCAATCCTCAGTGAACTGATAAACCAAGACGCGATCGCAATGGAGTAATTGCCGCACTTCCTGAACCGTGGCTTGGAAGATATCCGGCAGTTTCAGGAAGCAGCGAATCCGTTGGGCAATGGAACGTAAAATATGTTCCCGTTCTGCCTGTTTTTGTAACTGTTCAGTGCGGGATTGGACTAATTCTTCTAGCTGGGTATTGCGACTTTCTAATAAGTCAATTTTTTCCGCTTCTAACTGACCGATGACTTGCTGTAATTGGTCAATCACGCCATACATTTCCATCGGATCAAGAACTTGCAGCAACCGAGTTTGGGTGACAATTCCCAACAATTCCCCCTCGTCACCCGTGACGACCAATCGCCGTACATAGCGACGCTGCATTTCCTGATTGGCGTGCCAAAGATTATCTGTGGAACGCAGGCAAAATAGGGGTTGACTCATGACATCATTTGCCTTTAATCCACTCAGATTGACACCCAATACCTGAAACTGGACAATATCCCGTTCCGTGACAATTCCTACAGGTTTTTGTTGATTTTTTCCCGAAATCTCTTGACAAATGACCACACAACTGACTCGATGTCGTGCCATCAACTGTGCCAGTTTGAGAACTGAGGTATCGACGGTTGCTTGAATTACGGTAGTATTCATCACCTCATCTACCGTTCGTAGTTTGAGCAGATGAGATGGTTCAATGACTGAACGCAGGGTGGAAAGCGTAATTAAACCTAGCAACTGTTCGTGATCATCCACCACAGGTAGATGACGAATCTGGTATTGTTTGAGAATACCCAGGACACTGAAAACATCTCGAAACTCGCTCGACTTGAGGCGATAATCTGGGGGACTCATTACCTGGCGAATACTCACCCCCGCCAAATTTCGCCCTTGTGCAGTTAAGCGCACCACATCCCGTTCAGTAAAGATACCCATAAGCTGTGATCCTTGGATGACTAACACACAGCTAGTGGAGAGAAACAGTAAGGGATTCTCAGAGGGTTCTGGCGTCTGATCTTTATCCTGGGAACAGGAACATCCCTGCACCTGACTCATTCGCGCCAAAACCTCAACCACAGGGGTATCCAGCGTCACTGTAACCGGCTGGCGATCGAGGATATCGTTCAGTTGGGGAGAGTGGAAGCACCAAGGTTGGTTAGGGAGATGAGGAGCGGATGCCATAGGGATGCTAAACTAATAAGCTATGAGTGATTAAGTCATAAAGTCGAATGGAAGGTCGCATTAGTGACCGTTTTGGGATAAAGGTGTACTATTCCTTTTTCAGCATACTGTTTTGATTACTGTTCGTAGTTGCGATGCGAGCGCCATAAGCCAGTCAACTACCGCACACCAACCCTTAGGGGTATGGTGTGGGCTTGAAAAAGCCTGTTGACCAGACGGCTAGTTTATATATTGGACTTTGGACAAATAGGATTTTTAGACTGCATATAGCGTAAGCTTTCTCTCATTTTTGCCCTAGATGTAGTATCTGCAAGCATTTTGTCCAAAGTCCAGTAGAGGTAGAAAGCCGCTTTTGAGATGGTGATCGCTAAAACGATTATGGGATAAGGCTTTAGCCTTGCTGTAGTATATCTACACTGGGGAGACTTCCTTCTAAGATTGCTACTGCGCCGAAAATCAAAAATAACACTCCCCCTAACGCCGTCACCCAACGTTCAGAAATTCGTCCTGCAATTAATCGTCCACCGATTACCGCAATCGCCGTGCAAATCCCATGACCTAAAATTGCCCCTAAAGTAACGCCAATCGGTTGATAGGAGGCGGCTAAGGCGATGGTGCTAATTTGGGTGCGATCGCCCCACTCCGCCAGAAAGGTCATGGTAAAGGCTTGCAGTACAATAGCGAGATTGGCAGAACGTGACTTATCTTTTGCTGAACGTGCGATCGCGCCATCCGGATTCTGCTTGGCGACTTCCATCGCCGCTTCCTTTGCCCCTGTATTTTCAGCTTGAGCTGGCATTTGACTGGCATCATACAACAGCTTAAAGCCAAATCCTAAAAATAAAGCAATTTCCCCATAATGAATATAATATTGAGGGAGCAACGACACCACCTGTCCCAATAACACGGATAGTAATGTCATCGCGGCTAACGCCCCTAGGACTCCTAAAAAGACCAGCCGCCGCGAATGGCGCATGGACAAGATTACGCCGATAAAAAACGTCTTATCTCCTAACTCAGAAATCGTAATCAGTAATAATCCGGCGGTAAATGCGGCTAACATTCTCTCAAGCTCCTTAACTAATATACCGCTGATAGAGCTTGATGAGAAAAGGCAGACCTCACCAAGCTCACATCAACTTGTGAACTTAGTGAAAGTCTCGCTACCAAGGGACTAGAAAAAAGTGCAGATCGTGATTCTGGAGATTTAACTGACATGACACTTCAGTCCCTTGTCACCTGAACCAGGCTCATCGCCAGTATGTTGATTCAGGTGTCCTGGTAATATTATGACCAGGAGCTACTCCCTTTCATTATTTTTAAAGATAGCATAATTTATTTTTTTTATCGAGTATTCTCAGAGATTCAATTCAGAAGCTATTTTCCATATCTGTTCATTTTTCATTCATATTGATTTCATCTTTTAAAGTAAGGAGTCTGACAAAATTCCTTACTATACCGTAGGGTGGGCATTGCCCACCAGCCAAAATCTCTTAACTTTATCCATCAGGATTATTTGTTATAATATGGAGTTTTATCCATCATCCAGATTCCCGTTCCCCAGAGAGTAAGTCGGTAGATAACTCTCTTCCAGAAGGATAATGGAGCTACTCAACGGCTCAGGGCAAGCTCATCAATCAAGTTTTTCAATCGTAGAGATAGACACAGGCAACATCCGTCTATACCTGATCAGCTTGACTAAATTTTCAGTATCAGTTGTAGCAAATTTAGGTTCAAAGTCCTGGACAATGATTCTCCAAAAACCAATTGACGAATCTTGCCGAAACCTGCAAGCTTGAAAAGAACTGACAATCCGTCTATAAACAGTAAGGGATAGCTAACCGTTAATTAGGGAGCATTCTAAAGAAAACCTAAAGAAGACGCGGGTACAGCTAATGTCATGTCAGAGGAATGCTACTGAAAACGCTTACATTGGCTGATATTAGTATGCTCCCCTTTGAAGCTGTACCCCATGGCTTTCATCGGCATACTCAGTAAAAATTAACCAAAAGGAGAATTTCATGGCACCTATCAAAGTCGGCATTAATGGATTTGGTCGCATCGGACGCCTAGTTTTCCGGGCTGGACTAGCAAACCCCAATATCGAGTTTTGCTGCATTAACGACCTAGTTCCGCCAGAGAGTATCGCCTATTTGTTAAAGTACGACTCAACCCATGGTCGTTTCAACGGTAAGGTAGAAGCCAAACCCGACGCCATTGTCGTCAACGATAAGGTAATCCCCTGCGTCTCAATCAAGAATCCAGAAGAACTACCGTGGGGTAAATATGGCGCTGAGTATGTGGTTGAGTCCACGGGTCTATTTACCGATTATGCTGGTGCATCCAAGCACCTCACCGCAGGGGCGAAGCGAGTCGTCATCTCAGCTCCCACTAAAGAAAAAGACCCCGAAAAAGTCCCCACCCTCTTGATGGGTGTGAATCACAAAAGCTACGATCCCGACAAGCATACTGTCGTATCCAACGCCAGTTGCACCACAAACTGCCTCGCTCCCATTGCCAAAGTCATTCAAGACAACTTCGGTTTGGCAGAAGGTTTGATGACCACCGTTCACGCCATGACCGCAACCCAACCCACCGTAGACGGACCGAGTAAGAAAGACTTGCGGGGTGGACGCAGTGCGACTCAAAACATTATCCCCGCCTCTACAGGTGCAGCCAAAGCCGTCACTTTGGTTCTACCCGAACTCAAAGGCAAACTTACCGGCATGGCATTCCGTGTACCGACTCCCGATGTCTCGGTGGTTGACCTCACCTTCCGTACCGACAAAGCCACCAGCTATCAAGAAATCTGTGACGCGATGAAGAAAGCCTCGGAAGGGGAACTCAAAGGAATTCTGGGATATACGGACGACTCCGTTGTTTCTACAGACTTCACCACCGATCCCCGTTCTAGCATCTTTGATGCTGGGGCAGGTATGGAACTAAATTCCAACTTCTTCAAAGTCGTGGCTTGGTATGACAACGAGTGGGGCTATTCTAATCGCATGATTGACCTAATCCTGTCCATGGCAGCCCAAGGGTAAGTAGCGGTAGAACATCCTGGACAAAATCTATCTTGGGTAGGGGTACAGCAAAGACAAAAGCTTGCTTTAACTTGCGGTGGGGGATTGGGGGGCATGGGTCCTAGATAAGTGGCGCAGGGCAGCAATGTCTAACAGCGATGTTGGAAGCCCACACCAAATCAAAGATTATGGTGTGGGAGGATGTCACTCAAACCAAGTTGCTACCCCCAACAAGGGCGGGTGTGAGTAAAGTTATCGGACATCGACAAAACTTTGCTCTGTCAAACCCGCCCCTGTCCCCCTGTTGACAATTGTTTGACAATTCTGAAACTGATTCCGTAAAATCGTATTTTTTTATAGCCCTGTCGAAGACAACCAACCGGGTTGTCTTTACAATTTTTATAGCCAGATTAAGGATACAGTGGGATGACAGAACCTTTTGCGGATGTCTTTTGGTTGACCTCGGTGAATCGGCATCAGTTATTATATGTCAATGGGGCGGCTGAGCAGATATGGGGTCACACTCCTGAACAATTATTGACTCATCCGGGAGGGTATCTACAGTGTATCCTCAATGGGATTGAGCCCAGGGATCGAGAGCGAGTGGCGGCGGCTTGGACTCAACAACCCGCGAGTGAAGTGCCGCAAGAGTATCGAATTGTCAAATATGATGGCTCAATCCGATGGGTGCGATCGCGCTCTTTTATTATCCCTAATCCCTGGGGGGAAAGCCAAACAGGTGTTCCTCAAGTTCTCCTCGCCACGATTACCGAAGATATTACCGAAGACAAACAGATTGCAGACACGCTCAATCAACGGGAACAGGAATTTCGAGTCCTACTGGATCATTCTCCGGATATCGTCGCTCGCTTTGATCGCAATCTGCGTCATGTCTACGTCAATCCAGTCATTGAACAGGAAACAGGTATACCCTATCAGGACTTTCTGGGGAAAACCCACCGGGAATTAGGATTACCAGAATCTGTTATCCCAGTATGGGAGGAATCCTTACAAACTGTGTTCCAGAAGGGTGAGGAAAATGAGAGTGAATTCAGTTTCTTGACCCCCCATGGACAACGGTATTACCAATCGCGTCTGGTGCCCGAATTTGCCCCGGATGGTTCCGTCGAATTCGTCCTCAGCGTTTGCCGCGATATTACCGAAATTCAGCAGGCTCAACAAGCTGTGCGTGACAGTGAAGCGCGTTTCCGCACCGTATTTGAGTTAGCGCCGATTGGGATGGCGATCGCGAATGATCAAGGGCGGGTCATGCATACGAATTGGGCGCTGCAAGATCTACTCGGCTACAGCGCTGATCAATTATTAAATAAGTCATTCCATCTGTTTATCCATGCCGATGATCTGACAGAGTGCTATCAAAACTTACAGAAACTGATCACTGGGGAAATTACTCACCTGAACGCCGAAAAACGCTATATTCACAAGCAAGGTCATCTGGTTTGGGTGAATGTGTCGGTGTCAGCCGTTCGTGGCGCTAATGGCTTCTCGGAGTACACGATTGCTCTGATTCAAGATATTAGCGATCGCAAACAAGCTGAATTTCTCCTGCAACAGGCTCATCTCCAATTGGAACAACGAGTTAGCGAACGAACCGCCGAATTAGAACAAGCGAATATCCGCCTCCAGCAAGAAATTACTCACCGTCAGACGATAGAGATACAATTACAACAAGCCAAGGAGCAACTGCAAGCGGTTTTGGATGCGGTGCCAGGGTGCGTCTCCTGGATGAATCGCCAAGGACAATACCTGGGAGTTAATCAGTATTTGGCAGACATGTTCAACCTGTCGCCGGTAAATTTTGTCGGTCAATCCCTCGGCTTTCTCAACAATAATCCGACCTTTGTCAGCTATATCGAGCAGTTTATAGAGAGTTCGGCTCAAACTGACCAAAATATTCTTGAAATTAATATTAAGGGTTCCCGTAGATACCACCTGATTGCTGCTCAGAAATACCAGCAAGGAACAAATATTGTTTGTGTGGGAATTGATGTCACTCAAAGTCAAAAATCTCAACAAGAATTACAAAATCAAAAAGATTTTTTGCAAACAATTATTGACACAAATCCGAATTTAATTCATGTTAAAGACAAAATGGGAAATTATATCTTAGCAAATCGCATGTTTGCCGAGCATTGGGGTATTCCGGTAGAGGAATTGCTGGGAAAAACAACAGCAAAACTCCATAATAATGCGGCAGATGTAGAACGCTTCCTCGCTGAAGACCAAGAGATATTGACGACCTTACAGCCGAAGTTAATTCCCGAAGAATTTTCCTGGAATCACAGGGGTGAAATGCGGTGGTATCAAACCATTAAAACTCCCTTAGTTTCTCCAGATGGACAGGTAAATCAAGTTCTCGGTGTGAGTACAGATATCACCGCCCGTAAACTAGCAGAGGAACTCTTACAGCAAAGTGAAGCCCGCTTACGTCTTGCCCTAGATGCTGCACAGATGGCAAAGTGGGATTGGAATTTGCAAACCGGAACCATTACTTGGTCTCATCGCCTCGAACAACTCTATGGATTGGCATTTGATAGTCCAGAAATTCCCTACGAAAATTTTTTGGAAAAGGTTCACCCAGAAGATAAAGAACTGGTTAAAAAAAATATGCAAAATGCAATTAAAACGGGGGAGGATTATGATATTGAATACCGGATTATTTGGCCCGATCAGATTGTGCGTTGGATTCAAAGCAAAGGTCAGATTATTTATGACAAAACAGGTCAGCCTATCTGGACAATTGGACTAAATCTGGATGTGACAGAACGTAAGCTCGCCGAAGAACAGCTACGCCAACGTGAAGAGCAATTACGTTTAGCCCTAGATGCGGCTCGTATGGGATTCTGGGATAGAAATCTGGAGACGGAACAAATTACCTGTTCCTATCATCTGCAACACCTGTATGGGTTAGACGCCAAAACTACGCAGATTAGCTACGAAACGTTCCTGGAAATGGTTCATCCCGAAGATCGCGATCGCGTCAACCAGGCGGATCGACGAGCGATTGATCAGCAGGAAGATTGCTATGATATTGAATTTCGCATTCTCAGAAACGAGGATAACCTGCGTTGGGTGGAAAGCAAATCTCAGGTATTTTACGATGAAGCGGGTCAGCCTGTACGGGTGATGGGAATTAATCTGGATATCACGGAGCGCAAGCAAGCTGAAATCCAAATTCAAGCCTCTCTGCGAGAAAAAGAAGTCTTGCTTCAGGAAATTCACCATCGAGTTAAAAATAATTTGCAGGTGATTTCGAGTCTGTTGGATTTACAATCTCAGTACATTACCGATCCAACGACAGTGGAGTTATTCCAGGAAAGTCAGAATCGGGTTAAGTCAATGGCGCTGGTTCATGAAAAATTATATCAATCTCAAGATTTTGCCCGGATTAACTTTGCCGAGTACATAGAGAATCTGACCAGTTATTTGTTTCAAATTTATATTGTCGAATCCAAACAAGTGAATTTAGAATTTTATATCCATGAGGTTAACTTAACCATTGATACAGCCATTCCCTGTGGTTTGATTATTAGTGAATTAATCTCCAACGCTCTCAAATATGCGTTTCCGGATGACAGAGAAGGGACGATTGAGGTATTTCTTACCGCAGAATCTGGTGATCGATGTCACCTAACGGTCAAAGATAATGGCGTGGGATTTCCACCAAACCTTGAATTTGCTAAACCTAAATCATTAGGATTACAACTCATTAATGTTCTGACTGAACAATTGGAGGGTGATCTAAGCTTTAACCTGGAAAAGGGAACAGAAGTTAATATTACTTTTCCCATTGGAAGTTGTAATTATAGCAATCGCCATAGCGGTTAGGACGCATCATTTTGTATTTTCAACTAAACAAATGATCAAAGCCAAAATTTTAGTCGTTGAAGATGAGAGGGTTGTCGCTCTCAGTATTCAAAATCGACTAGAAGCCCTCGGATATATCATAACCGCCAATGTGATATCCGCCGAAGTTGCGCTTACTAGAATCCGGCAAAACCCTCCAGACTTAGTGCTGATGGATATCCAGCTCAAAGGCGAGATGGATGGAATTGAAGCGGCTGCTCAAATGCGCCAACAGTTCCAACTACCAATAGTATATTTGAGTGCCTATAATGATGAGGAGACTCTGGAGCGAGCTAAATTCACAGAACCTTATGGTTACTTGCTCAAGCCCTTTGAATCCAAAGATTTAGCGACCACGATTGAAGTAGCGCTCTACAAGCATAAAATGGAGCAACAGCTTCTGGAGCGAGAGCAAAGTATAAACTCAAGCCCCAAAATTTAAACCAGTAGATTTAGGTGATTCCGTTTCATTGTACTTTAGCGTAAAATCGAAACATAAGTACACACTTAGAACCAACATGCAACAGGGGCATCTGTCAACGATGGAAAGTAGAAGCACTCAAAGTCAGCCAGATATGAAAAAACCCGAAATGCAAATGAGACGGATTACCAGTTATCAGGCACTGTGGAGACCCCTAGACAATAAAGGTCACTTTTGGTTTACCTATTTTGATGGCGATAGAGAACGCACGGAAGATTTAGATGCAGACAATTTCCGAATCATGCTCGATATTTTAGATACAGATAAGCCGATTTTCGGCGATCACTCCACATCGGCTGTTGCCGTACATTGGCCCGATAACGATATCCAGACTGGAGCCTGGGCGTAATTGGAACAGATATAGGCAAGATGGGGGAGGTGGGGAAGATGGGGAAGGTGGGATGAAACGAATTACCAGCTATCAGGCATTGTGGAAATCTCTGGAAAACAAAGGTCACTTTTGGTTTACCTATGCAGATGGTGAGCAAGAACGCACCGTTGATTTAGATGCCAAAAACTTCCAGATGATTCTGGAAATGCTGGGGACCCAGAAGCCAATTTTCGCCGATCGCACCACCTCAACTGTGGCATTACACGGGGCAGTTCCCCAGAAACGCCTAGAGGTTCCGCTTAACGATGTTACGTTGTGTAAACCTCCCTCAAACCCTTCCCCATGACAAAGGACATAGAGCCAATGACGATCCTCACCGTTGACGTTAACCCATGCTGACCTACTGATTGGACTTGATCTAACACAATTGTTAAGAAGTTTCATCAATGTTGCCTTTCCCCTCAATAATGATATAAGGAGAATTTTTTGGGAGAGGTTATTATGGCTTACGTATGCGAGATAGGCACGGGCCAAAGAGTTTACCTCGATAATCAAGGAACACAGACAATTGTCACCACTTTCAGTGGTAGTCCCGGACAGCAGCAACAAGCCAGTAACGGGTTTCAAACGGGAAACTGGACATCACCGCCGGAGATATTCCGCACGCCTAACGGTGTGGTGTTAAAGATTTCGACAGCGCAAGGTGACCATTTTATCCAAGTGCAAGGAAGCAGCATGGGCGTAATCAGTGGAACTCCGTCTGTTAGTAGTTCCCAACAAATGCAAGTGCAGCAAGTCGATAGCACACCCGCTTCATCCATACCTTCGATGCAGCCGATGCAGCCGATGGAACCGATGAAGCCGATGGAACCGATGAAGCCGATGAATATGGGAGACATGCAAATGAACATGAACCCCATGGAAATGCGGATGGGCAATATGGAGATGCGGATGGGATCACCGAAGTCCTCTTCGTCTCCGGCTCAAAGCAGCAAAAGCTTTTGCCCTCAATGCGGCTCATCCCTGACTCCTAGCGCTCGCTTTTGTTCAAGTTGCGGACATCAGCTCAATTAAATCTGATAGTGGACACTCTACTACCATTTTTCCGTAATCATGCAACGAATACACCCTCCGGGCTATCGCCAGGGGGGTCGGATATGGCGCAACATCATGGAAAATTGGTATAACGTGTCACACCACTGATTTTAAAGGGAACAGGGGAAGCCGCTCACATTTGTAGGTTGGATTGAACCCAGTGACACTCAACAGATTCTTGTCGGGAGTCGTACCTCGCTCGACCCAACCTACCCCCTTAATTTATCAATCTGCTTTCACTAACATCCTCCCAGATCAGAAATTGCATTAAATCATAAATTATCAATTATTAATTATCAATTATCAATTTCCTATTTCCAGACCAATGACAAAAGGATGACCAATGTCCATCAAAGTTAACCTAAATCATCAGCTTGCCTATCACTTCGAGCGCCCCGTTATTCTTGGTCCCCACACCCTAGGATTGCGTCCATCACCTCACTGTCGCACACCTATTCAAAGTTATTCTCTAACCATCCAGCCTCAAGAGCATAGCTTGACCTGGCAAAATGATCCCTACGGGAACAGCCTAGCCCGGTTGAATTTTCCTAAGCCTACCGATACTCTCGCTATTGAAGTCGATATTATTGCCCAACTGCAACCCATTAACCCCTTCAATTTCTTGGTGGAACAGTATGCTGAACGCTATCCCTTTAACTATGATCCCCAGCTACAAAAAGAACTGAGTCCTTTTCGAGAAATCAGCGAATCGGAAAAACTCTTATCAGCTTGGGTAGAAACGAATCGAAAAACTGATATCTATATTACGGAATTTTTAGGAACACTTAATCAACAGCTTGCCCAGGATATTTCTCATACCATTCGCTTAGAAGCCGGGATTCAATCCTGTGAAGAAACCCTGACAAAAAAAGTCGGTTCCTGTCGCGATACCGCCTGGTTACTGGTGCAAATCTTGCGGCATTATGGTTTAGCGGCGCGATTTGTTTCCGGTTATCTGATTCAACTCAAAGAAGACAACCCCCCTATAGATGGACCTCAAGGTATCGAAGCCGATTGTGCCGATTTTCACGCTTGGGCACAAGTGTATCTTCCTGGTGCCGGTTGGATTGGTTTAGATCCCACATCAGGTTACTTGGCGGCGGAAGGACATATTCCTCTTGTCTGTACTCCCAACCCAGAAGCGGCGTCTCCAGTGAGGGGAACCAGTGAATCTTGCCAGTCTCGATTGGAGTTTGCTGTAACGGTGTCGCGCCATGAGAACATCGCCAGCCCCAGTCAACCCTATACGGAAACCCAATGGCAAGAGATTGATACCTTAGGGAAAGCTGTAGAGGAAACCCTACAAGGTGCAGGTGTGGGCTTAACCATGGGAGGTGAACCCACTTTTGTTTCCATTGACGATTTTGAATCTCCCCAATGGCAAATTGCTGCCCTCGGTGATGAGAAACGGAAAATTGCCGGACAGTTACTCAAACGCTTAGAAGCCCGCTTTTCTAAGGGAGGTGGATTATTACATTATGGTTTAGGGAAATGGTATCCCGGCGAGATTTTACCCCGTTGGGCATTGGGATGCTATTGGCGCAGTGATGGTATTCCTATTTGGCGGAATCCAGAGTGGTATGCAGAGGAAGGGAAGAATTACAGTCATACACAAAAGCACGGAGAGTCTTTTATTCAGGCGTTAGCGAAGCATCTGGGTGTTAATCCAACCTGTATTATTCCAGCTTATGAAAATGAAGGGGACATCGGTGGGTATGTTTTACCGATATTACCAGTATTAAAAGATGAGCAATTGTATTGGACTACCTGTCATTGGCGATTCCCGGATGAGACGTTGAATCTTCTGGTTGGCGACTCCCCCGCCGGGTTCCGTTTACCCCTGAACTCCATAGATTGGTCTGAGGAATTGGTACAGGAAGGAATTGTACCCTTGGACGCTAACCCAGCCATACCAAGTCCTGAATTTATTGATTCGCCCGATAATGCGATTCGTATTGCTTTAAGTGTAGAAGCTCGCCAAGGAATTCTGCATATCTTTCTACCGCCTCTGACTTCAGCGCGAAGTTTCTTAGATTTAATCACCGCGATTGAACAGACAGCCGAAAAGGTCAAAACCCCGGTGTTAATTGAAGGCTATACGCCTCCCGGTAATGCGGGAATTGAAGGGTTTCAAATTACGCCTGATCCGGGTGTGATTGAGGTGAATATTCATCCAGCAGGAAATTGGCAGGAATTGGTTGATATTACCACAACGCTGTATGAAGAGGCGCGGCTTTGTCGTTTGGGGACAGAAAAATATACGTTAGATGGACGGCGAGTGAGTACGGGGGGCGGTGCTCATATTACGATTGGCGGCAAAACTCCATTAGAGAGTCCTTTATTAGGGCGTCCCGATTTATTAAGAAGTTTGATTAGTTATTGGCAAAATCACCCCAGCTTGTCCTATTTGTTTGCTGGGTTATTTGTTGGACCAACCAGTCAGTCGCCCCGTGTTGATGAGGCGCGACATGAGAGTTTGTATGAGTTAGAGATTGTCTTTCAAACGTTAAAACCGGGTGAGGAGGTATCGCCGGAATTAGTAGACCGATTGTTACGCAATCTATTGGTTGATGTGACAGGGAATACCCACCGCACAGCCTTCTGTATTGATAAGCTTTATCCGGTAGAAAATTACCGGAATCAGTTGGGCTTACTTGAGTTTCGGGCGTTTGCGATGCCTCCCCATCTGAGAATGAGTTTACTGCAAATGCTGCTGATTCGGGCGCTGGTGGCGTGGTTCTGGGATCATCCCTATACCCAGAACTTAATTCGCTGGGGGACGATGTTGCACGATCGCTTTCTGTTACCGTACTACATTGGTCAAGATTTGCGCCAGGTAGTCAGCGAGTTACAGGAGGCTGGGTATCCGTTTAAATGGGAGTGGTTTGAGCCGTTTTTTGAGTTCCGTTTCCCGCGCTATGGGGAGATTAACCGAGAGGGAATTGAGTTAGAATTACGACACGCGATCGAACCGTGGCATGTTTTAGGGGAAGAAACGGGTAATGGCGGAACGGCTCGTTATGTGGATTCTTCTATGGAACGGATTCAGGTAAGGCTGCGGGGAGCGATGGGACATTCCCCCAATCGAGATAATTTTTCATCCCGTTATCAGGTTACTTGTAATGGGTATCCGATACCGTTAAAGTCTACAGGAATACCGGGAGACTATGTGGGTGGGGTACGCTTCCGCGCCAGGGAATGTGCGGCGTTATTGCATCCTTCAATTAATTCTCATTCACCATTAGTATTTGACATTGTAGATACCTGGACTCAACGGTCAATTGGCGGCTGTCGCTATCATGTTAATCATCCCAATGGCATCGTTTATGATAAATTTCCCGTTAACCACCGGGAAGCGGAGTCACGTATGTTGGAACGGTTTATTCCTCAGGATCATACACCGGGAATAATTTCGATTCCACCATTATCATTGAGTCTGGAATATCCGTTGACATTAGATTTGCGACGGGTGAATTCGTTTAAGGAAGAAACATACAGCGCTGCGCGCTGTAATATTTACAGATACTGAAAGGCGGCATCAGCAGCTTGATGAACATTAAAATCATGTTGGGGCAACTCTTTTCCTATAGCCGTTTTCACTTTGTGCCACCAATGTTTAAATTGAAGTTTTTCTCAGACGTTCGATAGCTTAACCTATCTAACCTTAGTGGAAATCAAAACTGCCTCACCGTGCGGCTTTCCACCGTTTTTTAGCCGCCCTACTTATGTACAATCGATGAAACCTTGATGTAGCGGTGGTTTCAGCCGATCTCTTGTCTATTGCAAAAATACCGCGATCGCGGTATTTTTGCAAGTCCTACATGGATACGATTTTTGATGGGTTGAGCGCTCAAACCACGACTGGATAAGGCTTGACGCTTGGTGTAGTACATCCGAACGGGGGGAACTTCAGTGATAAGGGAGGAGTTGCTGGAGCTCTTGGCTGGGAATTTCTGCCAACTCTGTGGTGGTTTTGAGAAAGAGTAGGCGTTGTCGTTGGGTAATGATTGAGACGAGGTGGTTTTGTAGATTAGGAAGCCGCTCAAACCATTGATTGAGTTGGGTTTTGGGCATCCGTGCCACTAGACCGGAACTGACTGAACTCAGATGCTAAACTTGAATCAGCTCCCCATTGGTTCAGCAACGAGTGGATAACGGCAACGTTCTGATTATCGGTCGGTGATGCTTGATGTAGCAATTGCCCCCGATTTTTGAGTTTCTGATTCATGGGTAACTCCTCAGCTTGGGCATATTCAAAAGCATCAGCAGCTATCTTATCAAGTTATGCAATACTTTTCGAGTACCTGTAGGTTGTTCATGAACCCCACGCTACAGTCGTGGTGGGGAGAACCGCGAACACGTTGACAAAAAAAAACCTGGTTATCTTTTACACCAGTCCCCCAAGGGCGGGAAAGATGGGGAAGGCGGGAAAGGTGGGGAAGATAAGATGGGGATGGCGAGCGAGTTAGGTTAAATTCCTGATTTTGAGTTCATCAGCCGTGATATTCTAAGACTTTGCCACTTGATCCCCAGGATCGGGCAAGTTTTTTCTCCTCCATGATCCTTGACAAAAACAGCATGTTCTCATCTAACTTTCCCCAAGACAATGGACAATCTGGTCACAGTAGTAGTAATGTGACGCTCACCGATGAAGCGGGGCGATCGCTCAGTTGTTCTATCGAGCATTCTTTGAATGTCGAAGGTACCGACTATTTACTCCTCCTCCCCGTGGATTCACCCGTAGAACTTGTCGCCTGGGATGAGGATGATCAAGCCGATGATTTAGCCGACGCTACCCTTGTAGAAGACGAGACAGAAATCGATGAAATCTTCTCAGATGCCCAAGCGGTTCTAGCTGAACAAAATCTCATCCTGAAACGCACAGCGTTTACCCTAACCGTCGCGGGTGAAATTCCGCCAGTGGATGAGGACGAGATTCTCACCATTGAACTCGCCGAAGAAGATGTGGAACTCGAACCCGAACAATTGCAATTGTTAGCGAACTTTTACCATGAAGAACAAGAGTATGGAATTTACACTCCCCTCGATCCCCTGCTCTTTTTCGCCAAGCGCAACCCTACAGGTCAATTAGAACTATTATCTCCCGAAGAATTTCAAAAAGTCCAACCGCTTCTGGAAGAGTTATTATTTGAAGATTTAGATTAAAAATGACAAATGACAAATAGAACAATTCAACAATTCTCTAAGTGGACTTACTATCTTGCCTTACTCCCGGTAGCCATGGGAATCGGTTTATGGCAGGGGTGGGCATGGTGGAGTTGGGTACAGTCCCCTCCCCTCCTCGATCAATCATTAGACGCATCAACTAATACCCTACAAATTCAAATTCCCTCAGGAACCGCCGCCCAGCAAATCGGTTTTGATTTAGAAGCGGCGGGTTTAATTCGTTCGGCAAATGCTTGGAGACTCTGGAGTTATTGGTTAAAACTGCAAGAACCAGAGGGTGGATTTAAAGCCGGCACCTATAAACTCTCCCCCAGTCAACCCTTACCCGAAGTTGCCCAAAAAATTTGGACGGGTGAAGTGATGCAACTCTCCTTCACGATTCCCGAAGGGTGGTCTCTCCAGCAGATGGCAACCTATTTTGAATCCCTAGGATATTTTCAAGCACAAGACTTTCTCTCGGCGGCGAGTCAGATTCCAGAGGATCAGTTTCCGTGGTTACCCAGTAACTTACCGCACCTAGAAGGCTACTTATATCCTGACACCTATCAATTACCGAGCGATCGCGTCACGCCCCAACAAATTATTAACCAAATGCTCAAACAATTTGAGCAGGTGGCTTTACCCGTGTATCAACAGGGACAACAGCAAACTCAGCTAAGTTTGCATGAGTGGGTCACTTTAGCCAGTATCGTAGAAAAAGAGGCAGTCGTTGCTGATGAACGTCCCCTCATTGCTGGGGTATTTACCGCCCGTCTACGCCGAGGGATGAAACTAGAATCTGATCCTACTGTTGAATATGGATTAGGTTTTCGCCAAACGGCAGATCAGCCCTTGACTTACGCCCAAGTGAGAACACCATCTCCTTACAATACCTATCTCAATACCGGATTACCGCCTACCCCTATTGGCAGTCCACGATTAGACAGTTTAGCAGCCACACTCAATCCCCAAAATACCGACTATCTCTTTTTTGTTGCCCGCTATGATGGCACTCACTTATTTAGTAAAACTCTAGAAGCCCATGAAGCGGCAAGAGACGCCATTCGTCAACAACGGCAAGCCCAGCAAAATGAATAATATCATGTTTGACTAACGTTTTTCATTATAACTGAATCAAAAAGGGGGGTGTTTTAGGGAGAAATGATGGAAGACCCCTTTTTTTAATATCAAAAAAATATATTTATGGTATGTAAAGCCAGCTAGAGCCGATGTAGCAGACAGCGTCGGAACAGAGGATTTTGATGAGTGAGACTAAACTGATCGGCTATAGCCAAACTCAGTTTCACCACGGCGATCACGAAGACTGCTACGCTATATGAAGGAGAAAAGCTGCTACAACCATTAGGTTGGATGAAATTATTGGTTGATGACAAATCACTGCTTATGTCTTGGGTATCAAACTTAGAAAAGATGGCTTGGGTATCAAACTTAGAACCTGACTTAGTTTTGGGAGGTCCGATCTTGAGTTTGACTCGAGAGATCCTGCAACACCATACGCTTAAGGGGTTAGTGCTGGATGTGGATGAAACCTTGGTTCCCCTGAAAGCCTCCCAAGCCTCAGAAGAACTAAGGGTGTGGGTTGAAGAAATTAGACCCGTAGCCTCCCTGTGGCTGGTGAGTAATAATCTGAGTGAGACGCGGATTGGTGGGATTGCTAATTCCCTAAATCTGCCTTACATCCATGGTGCAGGTAAGCCATCCCGACGCAAATTAAAGAAAGCCGCCGCCGCGATGAATTTGCCTGTAGAACAAGTGGCGATGGTAGGCGATCGCTTGTTTACAGATGTCTTAGCCGGTAATAGACTAGGTATGTTTACCATCCTCGTCGAACCGATGATAGACCCCACTCAAAGCGCCTATTCTTCTCCCATTCGCGACTTTGAAGTCTGGATCTCTCAAATTCTTGGGGTATCACTGCCCAGTAAGCAACATAAGTTTACAAAAAATGATAAATCAAGACAAACTGAAATATAAAGAAAAGATTATAAAAAAGCAGACAGCCAAAAAATCATGAGATTCTAATAATAGTTCAAATGGGGTCAGCCATTATAAAGACCCTAACCATAAAAAAACAACTGTTATAATTCCATTGCGAGCGTCAAATCCCTTGAATTAAGGTGATTTGGCGCTCTGTTGTACATGAGTGAAAGAGATGGGGGAGAAGAGGGACTCTAGGTGCAGGGGAAGATGGGGAAGGCTAAACGAATGACGAATGACAAATGACAAATGACAATGACTGAAAAAATTGTTGTCAAAGTTGGTACATCGAGTTTGACCCATCCACAAACCGGTCAGCTTGCGCTTTCAACGATTGCGAGACTAGTGGAAACACTGACAAGGTTGCGTTCCTCTGGCTATGGTGTGGTCTTAGTTACCTCTGGCGCCGTGGGAGTTGGTTGTGGACGATTGGGATTAAAGACTCGTCCTCAAACCCTCGCCCTCAAGCAAGCTGTCGCGGCTGTGGGTCAAGGACGGTTAATGCGAGTCTATGATGATTTATTTTCCAGTCTCGATCAAGCGATCGCGCAAATTCTCTTAAGCCGCCAAGACTTGGTACAGCGCAGTTGTTACGTTAATGCTTACGCGACATTTCGAGAACTATTGCAGCTTGGCGTCATTCCCGTGGTTAATGAAAATGATACCGTCGCTGTAGAGGAACTCAAGTTTGGCGATAACGATACCCTCTCGGCTATGGTGGCGAGTTTAATTGAAGCCAATTGGTTATTCTTATTAACCGATGTTGATCGACTCTATTCGGCTGATCCGCGTCAAGTCCCCGATGCTGAACCCATTACCCTGGTGAGGCGGATGGAAGAGTTAGCCGAACTTCAGATACAAACCGGGAACGCGGGTTCCCAGTGGGGAACGGGGGGAATGGTGACCAAAATTACCGCCGCCAGAATCGCCACGAGTGCAGGAGTGAGAACCGTTATTACTCAAGGACGACATCCAGAAACCATCGAAAAAATTTTACAGGGAGAACCATTAGGGACGCAATTTGTCCCCCAACCGCGAACCGAAAACGCCCGCAAGCGTTGGATTGCTAACAGTTTAGTTCCGGCGGGTAAGCTGTATTTAGATCAGGGTGCGGTGAGGGCAATTTGTCAAGGGGGTAAGTCTCTATTAGCTGCCGGAATTACCGCGATTGAGGGTAATTTTAACGCCTCAGATGCGGTACAGCTTTGTGATAGTAATGGGGTAGAAATGGCTAGAGGATTAGTAAACTACAGCAGTCTGGAATTACAGAAAATTCGGGGACATAAATCAGCAGACATTCCCGAAATTTTGGGCTACGGTGGTGCAGAAACAGTCGTGCATCGAGATAACTTGGTTTTGAGTAATGTCTGAACAATGACTCATGACTCATAAAAAATAGTGCTGTTACTTGTTATTTTTGGCATTTTTCATCCTGAGCATCAAGGAATCCTATAGATAGTAGTTCTAAATGAAACGGGAAAACTTTACCCCTGCCAAACTCTCCCCTTAGCAAGGGCAGGATAGGGGTGGGGTTAAACAGTCAAATGAAAACGCTATATTTACTTCAATGCTAATCCAAAAATTATGAATAACTTCTATGATGCTTTTATCTCCTACGGACGTGCCGATAGTAAAGCATTTGCAACTCAGCTACACCAACGACTCTTGGCGGAAGGTCTCAAAGTCTGGTTTGATCAAAATGATATTCCTCTAGGGGTTGATTTTCAGAACCAAATTGATGACGGTATCGAAAAATCCGATAACTTTCTATTCATCATTGCGCCTCATTCCGTTAATTCGCCCTATTGTTGGAAAGAAATTGAGCAAGCGGTTCAGCGGAACAAACGAATTATCCCTATACTGCATGTCGAGCAAATCAGTCAAGAAACCTGGCAACAGCGCAATCCTCATGGCACAGATACGGAGTGGCATGACTACAAAACCAAAGGGTTGCATTCGAGTTTCCCTAATATGCATCCAGCAATTAATAAGATTAACTGGGTCTATTTTCGTGAAGGACTTGATAATTTTGAGATTTCCTTAGTGGGACTTGAACGAAAAAAAGAACTAAAACAGGTTATAATGTATTTGTAGCAAGTCTTTCACGTTTTCTGGACTTGACATGAAAGAGACTCATCCAGCAGCGATGCCTAATTGCTTTGATAAATGGTGTCAAAGAT
>NZ_JAVJRX010000185.1:0-20661 GCF_040219735.1 Coleofasciculus sp. G1-WW12-02
GACTGGAATTCTGGGGAACATGTCACCTTGGGTCTTTGTGGAGGGGCGACTGTTGGCATCAAGTAACAATTGTATCCATTCAATTGACTCGTGTCGCCCTTGACTAATCCTTTCTTTGAAATGTTCTAGAATTCTGAGTGAGTCGTCTTTAGACGACTTGTGCTTTTGGTTCCTTGGGTTTTAATCCAAGGCTGTTTAATGGGAGTGATGCTAAGATTTAACTAACAAAGAGATAATCCTCTGCGGGTTTGCCGTCTTCTAAGGCGTCGAGGATTTCGTCAATGGCTTCTTCATCAACATTACCGTACCAGTAATTGTCTGGGTAAACCATCATCACGGGTCCGTTGTTGCACAGATTCATGCATCCAGTTGGAGAAACAAGAGCGTCTAAACCGCGATCGGTGATTTCTGATTCGAGATACTGGATTAAAGTAGTAGAATCCTTTTTCTGACAAACTCCTTTAGCGTCGCCATTAGCTCTAAAGCTGGAACAAACGAAGATATGGTGTTCAGGTTTCTGCATGATAAACCCCCTTAAAAAGGATGAAAAATTAAGGATGATTTTTGAGTTTTTAAGGAATAACTCAAACCTTGGGTTTAGGCGGGTTTAGTCTCATCAGGGTGACAACATAAGATAAGAGTTAAACCCGCCCCTACCTCTAGCGAACCAATTCAAACAGCTCATCGGGAGCATCCCGGTCTAGGCGTTCGAGTAAGGTGTTGCAAATATTAGAAAGCAGGTAGATACCGCCCCAGTAGCAGGCTGTGGGGAAATAACTGTGACCGACCCGATCTAGAATGGGGAAACCGAAGCGCACGATCGGAATATCTTCATCACGACCGATATACTTGCCGTATTCATTACCCAAAAGCAAATCGACGGGCTCATTTTTAATCAGTTGATGCAGGTAGAATAAGTCTGCATTGGCAGCGACAACAGCATCAGGCACCGTATCCTTGAGGATATCTTTGACCCGTTCTTCAAAGCGCTTACCGACAGGGCTACCGGTAATCACGTAAACCGGTAACATACCGCAGTCTACGAGAAACTCAGTCGCTGAAAGAACTTGGTCAGGGTCACCATATACGGCAACCCGCTTACGATACAGGTACTGCTGCATATCCGTCATCACATCCACCAAACGTCCCCGGTCATCATTGAGCGACTCAGGTGGCGTAATATCACTGAATTCAATCAACGCTTGGACAAAGCGGTCAGTAGCGCGAAGACCGATGGGTAAGTCCAGGACACGAGACGGAACTTGGCACTTGTTTTGCAGTGCGGTGGCGGCGGCTTCAGAGGTAAAATTACCCAGGGCTAAGGTGGCGGTGCTATTCCCCGTGTCGATTAAATCGGGAATTTGCGTACCTCCTTTCGGGTACATCTGAAAATCGCCAGTTTTCGGCGTATCCACCACATCCGAGGTATCGGGGAAGACAATCGCTTCAATACCCATTTGGGTCAGCAACTGCTTAACCGCCCGCACATCAGAGGGTTCGACATAGCCAGGAATAATGTTGAGCTTGTTATTCGGCGTATCGGTTTTCGCAGATAAATAGGTCACCATCGCCTTGGTCATATTTGACCAGCCCGTGATATGAGAACCGACGTAGCTGGGAGTATTGGCGTGAATGACGTATTTTCCTTCTGGAACTGCTCCAGATTCACGGGCTTGGCGGATAAAGGTGGGAATATCATCGCCAATGGTTTCAGATAAGCAAGTGGTACTAACCGCCACCATATCCGGATTGTACACGGTAAAAATAGTGGTCAGGGCTTGCTTGAGGTTCGCACCACCGCCGAACACAGACGAACCCTCGGTAAAGGCGCTAGTTGCTGCCATAATGGGTTCTCTGTAGTGGCGTGTCAGGTGAGATTTGTGGAATGAACAGCAGCCTTGGGAACCGTGGGAGTTCGGCAAGCAGCCGTGAATCCCTAATGCGGCGTACATTGCACCAATGGGCTGACAAGTCTTGGCAGGATTGATTCGTAGCGCCTTGCGTTCAACGATTTCTTTAGGGGTTGCTTCTAACATGATTCTGGTTCTCCTTTGTGGGGATTGAGTAAGTGTTGAATATGTAGGGGCGGGTTTCACTATTAACGTTGCTTGTTCAACCCAGCTGTGACTAAACCCGCCCTGCTCGCAAGAATTCACTGATAACTTTCTTGCTCTCAGACGCTAAAAGCGCGTCTGGAACATGGCTAGCTCTGCCAGGGAGCTTTAACTAGCTTCCAAGTGGGGTTGTTAATCCGCATATCGATATCTTTGGCGAAATTAACTGCACCTTGGAATCCGGCAAACGGACCGCCGTAGTCGTAGTTGTGAAGTTGCTTACAAGGAACGCCAAACTTCTCAATTACATACTTGTCCTTAATCCCGGAACCGACGATATCGGGCTTGAGGCGCTTGATTAGAGTTTCTAGCTCATGATGGGAGATGTCATCAATCATCAATGTGTCTTCACCCATTTCCGAAATCATCCCCTCGTACCGATTGAGGAACCCTTCTTCTTTAAGCTGCTCCACCCATGCCGGGTCAGCAGTTAGTTTGTAGCGTTCGGGGTCTTTTTCGACACGCAACTCTTCGATGTTGCGGGAGTCGGCGTCTACTTTCAACGGTAGGACTTGACGACCTTCGTAGTCATCCCGGTGGGCGAACTCATAGCCGGCGGCAATGGTTTTGATGCCCAAGTCAGCAAACAAATCTTGGTAGTGGTGAGCGCGAGAACCGCCTACAAACAGAATCGCACTCTTGCCTTGCAACCGTTCCCGAATCGGTGCAATTTCCGCTTCTGCGGCAGCCACCTCTTCGGTAATCACCTCTTCAATGCGCTGGGTGAGTGCCTCATCATTAAAGAATCGGGCAACCTTACGCAAGGACTTGGCAAAAGCTTGAACGCCGATGAAGCTGACCTTCGTCCAAGGAACCCCAAACTTGGTCTCCATCATCTCCGCCATGTAGTTAATTGAGCGGTGACACATGACCAAGTTAAACTTAGCTAAATGGGCTTTTGTTGCTGCATCGTAAGTGCCGTCACCACTAAATGTGGCAATGACTTTAATCTCACACTTCTCAAGCACCCGCTCAATTTCATAGGAATCGCCGCCGATGTTGTACTCACCCAAAAGGTTGACGGTGAAGCCTTCAATTTCTTCGTCTTCTGCTTCGCCTTCACCAACCCAATTTTTAAAGAAGCCATTGTTAGCGATGTGGTGACCCGCAGACTGGGAAACGCCTTTATATCCTTCGCAGTTAAATGCGACAACCGAAATGCCCAGCTTTTCTGTCATCTCTTTGGCAACGGTTTGGATATCGTCACCAATTAACCCGACTGGACAGGTGGCTGTGATGGTAATTGCATTGGGCTTGAAGATGTCATAGCCTTCCTGAACTGCCTGACGCAGCTTTTTGACACCGCCGAAGACAATATCAGAGTCCTGCATATCAGTGGTGACGCAGTAGCTCATGTAATTCTTGCCATCTTCACGAGTCCGATACTGATTACGCCGTGTCATCCAGGTGTAGTAAGAACAGCCCACGGGTCCGTGAACAATGTGAAGCACATCACCAAAGGGACCAACAACCACCCCTTTACATCCGGCAAAGGCACAGTGTCTGGTGTTGAGAATGCCAGGAACCGTCCGCACATTAGCCTGAATTTCCTGTCCTTCGATGGACGGGTCCCGCATAACGATATGCTTTGCCCGTTTTCTGGCAACTTTGGCTGGGTAGGGCGCCACCATCTCTTTGGTAACGTCTTTCGGGTCTACTGTATACGTAGCCTTTTCTAATTTCAAGGTATCTGAATCATGGGGAGTCATAATCGTTTTCTCCTGTCTTAATTGCTTTCCTGGAAGGGCGGATTCAATCAAGTTATTGATAAAACCAGCCCCTACATCGGGAGTTCCCAGACGTGCCATGGCACGTCTCTACATGGCTGGGAAACCTTAGCCCGTCATTTCATCAATTGCGACTAAACCTGTTTCTTGGGTTCTAACTCGGACACTATCGTCAACGGGCAAAACAAAGATTTTTCCATCTCCTGGGTTACCGGTTTGATTCGCTTCAATCAGGGCGTCAACCACTTGCTGAACGTTGTCATCGGGAACAACCAGACTGAGCATCCGTTTGGGAATTAAACGGTGTCCTTTAGCGAGGAGGGGCAGCAAATCACTGCTATCTTGGGGATTTTCGTTAATCGCTTTTACTAACTGAAAGTCCACAGGCTGCCTGCCTCGACCGACCACTTTTACCGCTGTCACTGAAGGAAAACCAGCTTC
The DNA here is from genome assembly GCF_040219735.1 of Coleofasciculus sp. G1-WW12-02. Classification (NCBI taxonomy): domain Bacteria; kingdom Bacillati; phylum Cyanobacteriota; class Cyanophyceae; order Coleofasciculales; family Coleofasciculaceae; genus Coleofasciculus; species Coleofasciculus sp. G1-WW12-02. The sequence continues at coordinate 4,283 of NZ_JAVJRX010000185.1, forward strand.
ACTTAATGCTTCTTTCGTCTGGTTAATTTTGTTCATCCTGATGACAGCAAGAACTTCTTTCATAACCTTCAACACCGAGATTTAGTCTCGTGCCTCCTAACATAAACCGGGGAGTTCTCTTGTAGAAACCGTTATTAGCGATTTCTACAAGAACAACGGATACAAAATGGGTCTCATCTTTAGCGCGTAGCCAGCGCAGGTTCTTTCTTACTCGAATCGTTTTTTCCGGAGCTGATGGTGTAGACTTCTTCCACAGGACTGACAAATATCTTGCCGTCTCCTGCTGCTCCTTCTGCTCCCGTGCGAGCGCTGCCTAGAATTGCCCGAATTACAAACTCTTTTTCGGCATCGGGAACCACCACCATCAAAAGGACTTTAGGCAGTTCATTGTAAAGCACGTTGCCAATCTTTAGACCCCGTTGTTTGCCTCGACCAAAGACATCAACTTTAGTAACGGCTGGATAACCGACGTCTAAGAGTGCTTGCATTACTTCGTCACTCTTTTCCGGTCGAATAATCGCTCTAACCATGATCGTCATGGGATGTTACCTCCAAACAATTGCGATTGTATTTCAGGGGTGGAAGGTATGGAATGTTTTCTAACCTTCCACCTACAACACACACTGCATCTTTAACCGTACAAGCCGAACTTAACAAGTAGTTTTTCCAACTCGTCATTCTTCATGGGTGTGGGAACGACATGATTGGTATTTTCATCAATCGCTTTAGCTAAGCTGCGATAATGATCGGCTTGCTCACAATCGGGGTCATATTCAATCACCGTCTTGCGGTTAAGTTCTGCCCGTTGAACCATATTGTCGCGGGGCAAGAAATAAATCATCTGAGTGCCGAGGGATTCAGCCAATGCTTCGATGAGTTCAGCTTCGAGATCAACCTTACGGCTGTTGCAAATCAAACCGCCTAAACGAACACCGCCAGATTCAGCGTATTTTTGAATGCCTCGGCAGATGTTATTGGCGGCATACATTGCCATCATTTCGCCAGAGGTAACGATGTAAATTTCTTGGGCTTTACCTTCCCGAATTGGCATAGCGAAACCGCCGCAAACTACGTCGCCTAGTACGTCGTAGAAGGCATAGTCAAGACCTTCACTTTCGTCATAAGCGCCGAGTTGTTCGAGCATACTAATTGAGGTGATAATGCCTCGACCCGCACAGCCTACGCCCGGTTCTGGACCACCGGATTCTACGCAGAGGGTTTTGCCATATCCTTCTTTGCGAATTTCGTCGAGATCGACGTCGTCGCCTTCTTCGCGCAAGGTATCTAACACACTCTTTTGGTGCAAACCACCGAGCAACAAGCGAGTAGAGTCTGCTTTGGGGTCACAACCAACGATCATAATTTTGCGACCAAGTTCGACAAGTCCAGCCACTGTATTTTGTGTGGTTGTGGATTTACCGATTCCACCTTTACCGTAAATAGCAATCTTCCTCATTTCAGACCTCCATTAGGATCAATTATTTGAGGTGTCGAATTTATTTCGACTGACAAAATTAACGTTTAATTGAAGTTAATTCGGGAACATTTTTTCTATGTAAGTATCCGAAAGCTTCAAGTTAATCAGGAAGACATTGAACTTTTATCGAGGTAGCCTTTTTTGTTTTCCTGATGATTTAATAATAGAAGTCAACTCAAGCTATAAAAGTGTGCTTTGCTACAAAAACCGAAGTTTATTAGTTTAGTTTTTATTCGGTATTTTTCTGTTTGTAACAAACCCTAGATTTTTCTATGTGAACGATAAATTAATTGCTTAAAGACAATTGATTGAAATCTTTATTTATTATTAAATAGTGACTATTAACACTGTTTTAAATTCAGGCTTATTAAGGTAAATGTTAATTATTTTTAGAGTCAATTTGACCTGTTATAGGTCAAAAAAAACCCTTGGCGATTTACCAAGGGTTATCACGGAGTTAAGTTAAAACCTGTTCAATCAGAAACTGAAGTCAAAAATTACACATTAAACAACGGCTTCAACAATAAGAGTAGGAGACACTCGTTCCTGAAGCCGCTTTTCGATCGCCATCTTCAGTGTAATCATCACACTGGGACAGCCATCGCACGATCCTTTGAGAATTACCTTGACGCGATCGCCCTCTACGTCATACAACTCCACATCGCCGCCGTCATAGGCTAATGTTGGACGCACTTCCGCCTCAAGTACCTGCTGAATCAAGGTAATTTTTTGCAAGTTCGTGAGTGTGCTAGGGGTTTGAGATCCTCCCTCGCCCGCATTTCTAGGGGAAGTAGATGGAGTGGATTGAGTAGCAGCGACAACGGAGGGTTGAGGAATCGGAGATGACAAGGATACCGCTGTATTTAATTTCTCCTGTTCTTGAGTAACATCGATCACCAGATCATCGATATCTGCCAAACAAGACCCACATCCCCCACCGGCTTTAATATAGTTGGTAACTTCTTCGGCGGTGGTGAGGTGATTTTCCCGAATCAGTCGCTTAATCTTGGCGGAACTGACGCCGAAGCAACTACAAACCAGGGGACTTTCGTCCTCTTCCTCCGGTCTAACCGGAACCCCTTTATAATTAGAAATCGCCGCTTCCAGGGCTTCTTGACCCATCACCGAACAGTGCATCTTCTCCTGAGGTAAGCCACCCAAATAGCTAGCAATCTGGCGATTCGTCAGTTGCAGAGCCTCATCAACCGTCATCCCCTTAATCAGATCAGTCAGCGCCGAGGAAGACGCGATCGCACTCGCACAGCCAAAGGTTTGAAAACGGGCTTCTAGGATGGTATCGGTTGTAGTATCAATCCTCAGATACAAGCGCAACGCATCGCCACAAACAATACTACCAATCTCACCAACCGCGATCGTTTCTGTCGTACCACAATCTTGAGTCGCGATCGCGCCCATATTATGCGGATTATGAAACAAATCCATTACCTTGTCAGTGTAGTCCCACATGGCTTATTCTCCCGTCATTTGTCATTCGTCATTCGTCATTCGTCATTCGTCATTACGTCAAGTCGGGGCGGGTTTAATTACATCTAGGTGTAACCGAAAAGATAGTAGTGAAACCCGCCCCTACAATTCCCCTGATGTAGAGACGTAGCATGCTACGTCTCTACAGCACCGTCATAACGCCTCTACCCTTTTGTTCCCTGGCTGTCTGAAGCCAACCCTGTTCTTCGTCCGCTTCATTCTTGAAGGGGGAAATACTTCGCAAACGTTCTACAATTGGTGGCATTACTTCCAACACCCGATCAATTTCCGCCGAGGTGGTATATCGGGACAAACTAAAGCGAATCGAACCATGGAGAAGGGTATAAGGTAGTCCCATCGCCCGCAGTACATGAGACGGTTCTAATGAGCCAGAGGTGCAAGCCGAACCCGACGAGGCGCAGATACCGAAGCGATCCAGGGAAAGTAAAATCGCTTCCCCTTCAATGTACTTAAAACCAATATTCGTCGTATTCGGTAGCCGCATCGACGGATGACCATTAAGCTGACAATCGGAAATCCGACTCAGTAATCCTTGTTCCAAGCGATCGCGTAATTCCTTCACCTGGGTAACTTCTTCGCTGACGTGCTGGATTGCCAATTCCGCCGCTTTCCCCAGCCCAATAATTCCTGGAACATTGGGCGTACCCCCTCGGCGTCCCCGTTCTTGATGACCGCCAATTAACAGAGGACGGAAGCGCACACCTTTGCGAACATAAAGTACGCCAATGCCTTTAGGCGCATGAAGTTTATGACCCGAGAGAACCAAAAAATCAACAGTACTCTCGCTCATATTCAAGGGAACTTTACCCACCGCCTGCACCGCATCAACGTGGAACAAAATGCCCCGTTCTTTAACAATTTGCCCAATCCGTTCAATCGGGAAAATCGTCCCCGTTTCATTATTGGCGCACATCACCGAAACCAGCGCCGTGTCGTCGGTGAGAGAGGCTTTAAGTTCCTTGAGATCAATCAACCCTTTGCCATTAACGGGTAGGTAAGTCACCCGATAGCCTTCTTTTTCCAGTCGTTTGCAAAGACTGAAAACGGCTGGATGTTCCACCGCCGTGGTAACAATGTGCTTCTTTTCCGGTTGGGTGATCAAAGCAGCGCGAATCGCAGCATTGTCCCCTTCAGTACCGCAACTGGTAAAGATAATTTCTGTCGGTTGAGCGCCCAATAATGCCGCAACTTTTTCTCGTGCTTGCTCTAAATTGCGGGATAATTGTCCACCAAAGGTGTGCATGCTGGAGGGATTTCCATAATATTCACTCAGATAAGGCAGCATCTCCTCCAGCACAGCCTCGTCTACACGGGTGGTGGCATTGTTATCTAAATAAATTACACTCATAGGGTTACCTATAAAACATCAGTCTCGCTTGATTGATAATGGCGGATTTAATGTAGGGGAGGGTTTGACTACTATCATTCAGGGTTGCACCCAGATATGAGTAAACCCGCCCCGACAAAGTTTTTGTCAAACATTATCGATAAAACCCACCCCTACACCATTTGATATTGCTCATAGAAGTCCAACACCACGTTTTCAATCACGTCATACGCCTCAACACATTCAATTCCCTTTGCCTGCAATTGTTCTTTGGGACAGTTACCAATCTTGGAAACCAGGACGGCTTGGCAATCACAAAGCGTTTGAATGATGTTGTCGAGTACCTCGGCTTCGCCATAACCGCCTTGGCAATAGGGAGTCACCGGACGACGATCAATACAACGCGCTTGTTCGCAATCGACTTCGTAAATCTCGAATTCTTTGGCATGACCGAAGTGTTGATTAACCAAGCCACCCCCTTTACTGGCAACAGCGACGCGGATTTTAGTCCGATTGGCGATAGAGGAGGTATGGCTCGTTCGAGTGGCTTGCAGGAATTCTTTAAACTGCTCCTTGCCAGTTTGTAGTTCCTGATGTCGTTTAAGGTCGTATTCTGATTTCATCTTCAGATTGTTGATTTTCATGAATTCCTTCCTCCTCCGGTGTCCGCCAATCGCCTTTCTTCAGGTGGTTGTCTAAGGAATTAGCAAATAAATGCACCCTTTAAACCCAACGCCAATACTTAAACAGTTAAGTATAAAGGAGTTTAGCGGTCATCCTTCATACTTTCCTTAATTCCGGCGACATTGGTTTTTATAGCAGTTCTGTCTAAAAATGATGCTTTGTTCGATTCGGATTAAGAGTTATTAGATTAATTAAGTATGAACTCATTACCCTAAAGTCTTAAGATAGGGGCATTTCAAATTTCTTTGGGGGTAGGGGTTCTAGTTTTTTGGGGATGGGGTGCAAGTATTTAATGAGTGGGGTGCGAGGATTTTTGTACTCAAGCTCAAAGCCAATTGCAGTGACGGATTGAGCCAATTTTCTTCGGTTATTCCTTTGAGTACAAAGCTGTACTCAAAACCCTTATCGGATTAATCTCCAGTTTGACCTTAAATCGAACTTCTGTATCTAAATTAGCATTTTTTGGATAAGTCTGCATTTCTATGGATTTTTTTTAGAATTTTCCTGTTTCCTCATCACCTATCATCACTAATGGTAATATTTTGAGTCCACAAATACTAGAACCTCGACCCAAAAATATTCGTATCCTGGACAAAAAATACGAGTACCCTTATCCCTACAGGACTTTGAAACGCCGATAAAATCAGAACCTAGAGCCTTGAGTACATGATTAATTAGAGGATAAATCTAACCCGTGGCTGATTTTCAACTTAGCCATCATGCATCTGGTATAAGCAAAAAAAGAATAGATAAGCTCCTTTCCAGGGGGGAACGCAATGCTACAGTCCACCACAAATTGCCCAATGACGCGATCGCAGCTTGCCACCCCGGTTAAATCGACGTCATCATCTCCCGTATCCCACCCACTCTCTAGAGTCAGAACACCGTTTCAGGTAATCAAGCAAGGCTGGCGAACCCTCTTAACCGACTTTCAGATTATCTTTGAACGAGATCCAGCTGCCCGTAATCGGTTAGAGGTATTGGTTTGCTATCCCGGCTTACAGGCGCTGATCAGCCATCGCCTTGCCCATTGGCTGCATCGTCAGCGAGTACCATTCCTTCCCCGCTTCATGTCTCAACTGGCGCGATTCTTCACCGGAATCGAAATTCATCCAGGGGCGATGATGGGTAAGGGTGTGTTTATTGATCATGGCATGGGCGTGGTAATTGGCGAAACCGCGATTGTTGGTGATTACTGTTTGATTTACCAAGGCGCAACCCTTGGGGGAACAGGTAAAGAAAGTGGCAAACGCCATCCCACATTAGGGAAGAATGTGGTGGTGAGTGCAGGTGCAAAGGTATTGGGGAATATCCATATTGGCGATAATGTTCGCATTGGGGCGGGTTCAGTGGTGTTGCGAGATGTCCCCACCGATTGTACGGTGGTGGGAGTACCGGGGCGAATTGTGCGTCAGTCTGGCAAACGCATTGATCCGTTAGAACATGGGCAACTACCGGATACACAAGCCGCCGCGCTTCAGGTTTTACGCGATCGCATCACCGAACTTGAACAGCAACTGGAATCATTGAGTAGGGGTTTGGTTACCAAACCCCTAGGGCGTGGTGAGGATGTCAAATAAGCTATTCGGCATTTAATCCGTAATGTCAATAATGGCAAAATTCTTTTTCTGTATTATTGCATATATTTTTGGAGTTAAATGTATATTCCCCAACTTTGTGATCGACTGACATTAGTTACTTTGTGCATCTAATTCTTGAAAGACTTCCCTAGCAACAACCATGGCATTGATCGCCTTGGGAAATCCCGCATAAACTGACATTTGGGTAATCAGTTCGATGATTTCCTGACGAGTACAGCCAACATTTAATGCACCTTGAATGTGAAATTTTAGCTGGGGTTGGGCATCACCTAGTACAGTGAGAGCGGCAACCGTAGCAATTTGCCTCAATTTTATATCGAGTCCTGGGCGTGATAAAACATCGCCATAACCAAATTCGATGGCAAATCGCATCAAGTCGGGTGAAATATCTCTGAGACTATCGCGAGAGCGTTCATATCCGGCTTGATTGACTTGCTCGATCAGTGATAAGCCTGTTTGAAATCGGTTTGGGGTTGCGATCGCGTCTTCCTGAGCCAATGCGCTTTCAGGAAAGACACTCAGACTGGAGTTGAAGCCGCCACCAATCCAGACGCTGGTGATTAAAGCTGTGCTGATCAAAATCGCCAAAACTCTCTGGAGTTTCATTTGGACCTCCTAAACCGCAGATTTAATTGATTAAGTAATGACCTCATTCTATATTCATGATTAAAATAATAACAATAGCGTTTTTAATCACGACTCTCGTGCAAAAAAAGCAATAATCCATGAGCCGCCAACAAGATTTAGACGTGTTTGTGCAAGTCGTCAAAAGCGGCAGTTTTGCCAAAGCTGCTGAGGAACTGCAACTGAATCCCTCGGCTGTGAGCCGCCGAATTAGCCATCTGGAACAACGACTGGGGGTGCAATTATTGAATCGCACGACTCGCCGCTTAAGCTTAACTGAAGTAGGAGAGCGCTATTTCAACCGTTGCCTCAGCATTTTGGCAGACATTGAGGAAGCCGAGCGAGAAGCTCGACAACATAGTCAGCAACCGCAGGGTACTTTGTATGTGAGTTGTTCTACCTATTTTGCCTATCGCTTTTTACTCACAAAAATTCCACTGTTTCTCGAACAATATCCACAGATTTCTCTCAAATTAATCCTGACCGATGATGTTGTCGATTTGGTGACAGATGGAGTTGATGTTGCCATTCGTATTGGCGAACTTGCTGATGCGTCACTGATGACTAAAAAATTAATCAGCTCTCGTCGCATTATTTGCGCTGCGCCCAAGTATCTTGATCGGTACGGTATACCCAAAACACCTGACGAGCTAACCGATCACAATTGCCTCAGTTTAAATGCCCAAAAAACGACCCTGAACCAGTGGCGATTTCGCGACGCCTCTGGACAACGAGAGATTCGAGTGCGGGGAAACTTTGAAGTTAATAGTGGTCAAGCCCTTTACGAGGCGATTTTAGCAGGAGGAGGTATCGGTCGGGTCATACAATATTTATCTCAACGGGAACTGACATCGGGTCAGCTAGTGCATCTGCTCAAGGAGTATGAGGAGGATAATGATGTGGGAATTTATGCGGTGTTTCCTGCTCAACGTTATCTGCTGCCCAAAGTTCAATGTTTTGTGGAATTTTTAGCCAAGAGTTTTTCCCATGATGTGACAAGCTTGAGCATCCCTCTGGCATAATCCTTATAGGCAGGCAAGGCAGATACGTACCTGAGATTTCCGGCTGGGGTGTGTGACAGTTTTTGGCGATCGCTCCCACGATTACTGACTCAACCATGCGATCGCGCGTCGAATCCATTCCTCGGCGTTGGGATTTTTCGCCAGCAGCGCATCCTGACTGATCGCATTCAGCGCCTGCGTAATTTCTGCGGTTTCATACCCTAGGGCTAATAGGGTCATTTCCACATCTTCTAAAATTGAGGGGGAGGGTCCCGTTGCACTCGTCGGCGTTTCCACACCCGCCAATTTTCGCCATTCGGATAACTTGGTTTTCAGTTCCAAGGCGATGCGTTCAGCCGTTTTGCTACCCACTCCAGGAGTTTTGGCTAAGGCGCGAGTATTCCCAGTGACAATGGCTTGAACCAGATTTTGCAGTCCCAGGGTATCGATAAGCGCGATCGCTAATTGTGCGCCAATCCCACTCACACTCACCAACTGGCGAAATAAATCCCGTTCTGCGGCGGATGCGAAGCCATAGAGGATTTGTTGGTCTTCCCGGATTTGCAGGTGAGTAAAGACTTGTACCACTTGTTCAGATCCGATCTGAACCTCTTGGGATAGCTGTCGAGTAATTTGCACCTCATACCCAATTTGGTTAACCTCTAAAATCAGAGTAACTCGATTCCCATTCCCTTTCTGAATCGTCGCGACTGTTCCTTTGAGATAACTAATCATTAATTATAAGTATCCAAATTTAGACTGACCGTTACATCAGTAGAGACGCTTCAAAAGCGCGTCTCTACACTGTTGGTGATCTTCCCTGTTCCCTCTTCTCCTATCCCCAATTCCTAAGCCAGAAATCCCAAATGATGCAGACCTTCTAATATACCATCTGCATAATGTGCCTGAGCGAAATAATGGTAATCTTTTTTGTTCTCCTCATACCATTGACGCAGTTCTGGTCTAGCATTTCCCACAATAATACCCCGTTCTTCCCCAGCACTAAATAGAGCGATATCATTGCCCGAATCACCACAGACGACTGTTTTTGTGGAGTCCATGTCCCATTTTTGCCGCAGGAATTGTAAGGCTAAACCTTTATCCCCCTTTTGAGGCAGAATGTCTAAGTCTTGACCTCCACTATAGATTAGCTTGACATCTAACCCTTTTTCTTTTAAGGAGGATTCAAGACGGGGCAAAAGTTCTGAGGAAATTTCTTCACTTAGCACATAACTGGCTTTAAACGGGCGCTGTTCGGTGTCAGGTTGAGGAACTAAGTCAGAATAGTGGGCAGCTATAGCCACAACTGCGTCCCGATTCCACCCCTGTGACAGCATATCCGCCCATTCTTGATCAACGATTTCTTCCTGAGGATCGAAGCAAATTTCGGTGCCAACTGAGGTAATCAGGGCATCCGGTGACAGTAGGGACTTTTCCCTCGTCAGTTTCCGGTAGAGGGCAGGCGATCGCCCCGTACTATACACGATTTTAGTTCCGTGTTCCTGGCGATGCTGATCTAAGTGCTGATTAAGTTCCTTGAGGGCAGCGTCATCGCCGATTAGGGTGTTATCTAAGTCAGTTATGAATAAAAATGCAGTCATCACAATCTCGCTAATGATGAGAGTTTGCACCTGCATTATTTCGCAAAAGCGCGGTATTAGCCAAGGGTTTTTGGATAAATAATCTTAAAAGTCGTTAACTCGCACCAGCTTATCCGTATTATAAACATCAATTCTTTACTTGAGAAACGATTGATTAAGGAAATCGTAACATCAGGTAGGGGCGCAATGCTTGCGCCTAGAAAATCCGTAAAAATTCAACTCTAACGACTATTCTATTTCCGGTGGCAAGGGTGGGATCAAAGGTTCTAATTGAGCAATCAGCGTGGGAATATCTGAAGTCACTACAGACCAAATTCGTTCTTGCCTAATCTCCTCATACTGATGGGCAATAACATTCCGTTGTCCGATAATATCACTCCAGGGGATTTCCGGATGTGCTTGACGGAAATCATCTGACATTCGTCTCGCCGCTTCGCCTAGAATTTCTAACTGTCGCTCAACGGCACTCTGAAGCAAAATACTCTCTAGATAAGCTTCATAAGATAAACCAGCCGTAAAGTCTTGAAGGCGACGTGCTGCCTGTAACATATCCCAAAGATAAAATGCTCTAAGACAGAGAGAGGGCAAAAAGTTATTTGAGGAAATGACCAGCTATGCTAAAGTGACAACAGATGCGCGTACCTACTGTTTCTATGTCCCTCTCCACCTCGGTTCCCATCATCTATCCCGAAAGTGACGGTCAACCCTTGGCAGACAATACTATCCAATTTCGCCTCATTGTCACGATTCAAGGTGGCATTGATGCGTTGTTTATTGACAATCCTAACGTCTTTGTTGCTGGAGATTTGTTCTGGTATCCGGTGGAAGGGGAACCTTGGATTAGACAAGCTCCGGATGTGATGGTGGTTATGGGACGCCCCAAGGGAGATAGGCGTTCCTATAAGCAATGGGAAGAAGAAAATATTCCTCCCCAAGTTGTCTTCGAGATTGTCTCTAAAAGCAATACTCGGCAAGAATTAGAAGGAGCCAAGCGGCGATTTTATGAACGCTATGGCGTAGAGGAATATTATCTCTTCAATCCGGACAAAGGTATCCTCAAAGGGTGGCGACGGGACAGGGAAGTCGAACTCTTACAACCCATTCCCCAGATGTTAGGCTGGGTAAGTCCCCGTCTGGGAATTCGATTTGAAGTTGTCGAAGGAGAATTACAGTTATACCGACCCGATGGTGAGCGATTTGTTACTTATTTAGAAAGTATTGAGTATAGAGAATTAGAGCGACAACGCGCCGAACAAGAGCGTCAACGAGCCGAACAAGAGCGACAACGCGCCGAACAAGCAGAACAGGCGCAACGAGAGGCTATCCCGAAGCTGTTAGCAATGGGTTTGAGTGTGGAACAAATTGCTGAAGCATTATCGTTACCTGTTGACACTGTGCGTGTTGTGGCAAGGATTAAATAGGCGTTGCTAAATTAGTTGAGTGTGAATTGTGTAGGGGCGGGTTTCACCACTATCTTTTCGGTTGCACCCAGATGGAACTAAACCCGCCCCGACTCAGGTTTTTAGACTGATGCAGCCAGCCCCAATAAAGGGCGCACGTCGGTGCGCCCATACAATGTTAATCCATCTTGTTTAATTGACTATTTGTTAGTTTTATGAATCCTTGAGGCAAATTTGCTGGCATTCAATAAATGTTGAATTGTCCGTAAATATTGTACTTTAAAGTAGGTGGACACCATTAAACCGTCACCCCCTCTAATTCCTCATCACTCAACTCATACAACTCCTGCAACTTCTGTAACTTCTCATCACTCGGTTGCCAGAATCCTCGTCCATTTGCCTCCAACATCCGGGCTACAATATTCCGAAATGCTTCTGGATTTGCTTGTCTTAACCTCTCTGCCATCTCTGTATCTAAGGCATAAGTATCTGCTGCTTGCTCATACACCCAATCATCTGTAAAATCTGCGGTTCCACCCCAACCAATTAACGCTGTCATCCGTTGGGAGATTTCATAAGCACCACCTGAACCCTGACTAGCCATTGCTTCTGCCCATTTGGGGTTCAGTAACTTAGTGCGATATTCTAACCGCAGTAAGTCATCTAATTTGCGCGGGGTTGTATCTTTAGAAAAGCTTTCCACAAAACTGGCACTCACTTTCTTCCCCCGTTTTTTCTCAGCCGCTTTTTTCAATCCCCCAGTATTGGCATAATATTCCTGAATATCGGTTAAACCGTATTCCACCGAGTCAATTTCCTGAACCACCTGGCTGGTTGTTTTTAATAGCTGATTTAGAACTTCCGGACGCGCTTGTCCTTTATCTTGACGCCCATAACTAAACGAATTGCGACTTTCCCAGGTTTTGCCTAATTCCTCTCCCGATTCCCAATTCCCATCTGTTACTTGGTCATTGACTAAGGAACCAAAATCACCAGCGGGATTAGAAAATAATCGGGCAGAATTATTCGTGATTCCTTGCGCTTGTAATGCTAAAGCATGTTTACGGATAAAATTCTGGTCTTCCGGTTCCTCAGCCTCCGCCGCCCGTTTAAATAAATCATCCAGTAATTCAATAATATTCACAAAACTATCCCGGAAAATTCCAGATAGATTTGCCAATACATCAATCCGGGGATGTTCCACGTCTGCTAAGGGTTTTAACTCATAGCGGACAATTCGTCCCGTTCCTTCTTTAATCGGTTCTGCACCCACTAATTCGAGTAGGATTCCCAAGGATTCACCTTTGGTTTTAATCGCATCCAATCCCCATAACATAACCGCCACAGTTTCCGGATAGTCTCCCTGTTCTTGAACGTGTTGGGTAATAATTTTTTGGGCAATTTCTCGTCCTCGCTGATATGCCCCTGGTGAGGGCATCCGATAGGGGTCTAAGGCATGAATATTTCGTCCTGTAGGTAATACGCCTACACCATCTCGTAATAAGTCGCCACCCGGTGCTGGGGGAATGTATTCTCCATTTAATCCCCGTAACAGGTTCGTCAGTTCATCGGTGTTTTGCCGTAATAAATGGGCAATTGTTTCTATTTCAGTGGCAATGGATTCTGAAGTGCCATTTTTATCCTTAACCAGAGATGTCGCCGATGATTGACTGGTTTGAGCATTTCCTATTTTATCTATTACCTCTTTAATTAAATCCGCTGCGCCATTATCGCCAAAATAAGCATTTAAGTAGCTAGCCAACGCTTCTGAGTTCGGGGGTTCTCCCAAGGTATGTAATCCGGATGAAAATAGGCGTTGTTCTACTACTTGTAAGTATTCATACAACTTAACCAGATAATGATTAAATGCATCAGCACTGAACAAGCGCACATTATCCGGTGTGAAAGGAATGCCTAATTTTTTTGCCTCCTCAAAGGGACAATCGGCGTCTAAGCCACTGTCCACAATTTTCTGACAAATGTCAGGTTTCAGGGCATAATTCTTTTCCGGGTCTTCCCGATACTCAGCAATTAAATCTCGCAGTGCGACTAATTCTTTATACAATCCCGCCCGACCATAAGGGGGTACATTATGGGATATCAGTACGCCATATCCGCGCCGTTTTGCCAAAATGGATTCCGAGGGATTATTGGCAGCATAAATATAGAGATTGGGAATATCTCCCAGCAAAATATCTGACCAGGAATACCCCGTATTGCCTAAAGGAGAACCGGGTAACCATTCCACAGTGCCATGCATACCAAAGTGAACTATAGCATGAGTTTTAAACTCATGTTGTAGCCATTTATAGAAGGCGGCATATTGAGGATGAGGGGTCATATCCCGTTCAAACATTAACCGCATCGGGTCACCTGAAATACCTAACGGGGGTTGTACGCCTATCCAAATATTTCCTAATTGAATTCCGCCAACTTGGAAGTCATCCCCGTAAGTTTTAATTCCGGTTCCGGTGAGGGATTTCCACTGCTTTTCGATGCGAGTGGTGAAGAGGTAGCCGAGCCATTTTTCTAGGGTTTTAACGTTGACGGAGTTTGGCGTTAAATCATCATGGCTAATCGCTTCATCGGCTTCTTTAACCCGACGGATAAGTTCTTCGCCATCGTCAGGTAACTCGCCAACAGTATAGCCTTGCTGCTTGAGAGCGTGGAGGACTTTCAGGAGCGATCGCGGTACATTGAGTAAAGCTGCTGTTCCTGTCGCCCCATATCCGGGCGGGAAACCATAGAGAATGATGGTAATTTTCCGTTCTGAGGCGGGTGTCTTTCTCAGTTCAATCCAACGCTTCAGACGCCCAGTCAGGCGTTTGACTCGTTCGGGAATCAGATAAATATCCTCTCCCACCAATCCCCCCAAGGGAACCGTGTCAATTGCCCCATCTAATTCGGGTAATGCATATAATACCACCGATTGCAAGCCGCCAATTCCTTGTCGCGTCCAAGAGTGAATATCCTGAATCAGTAAAGGTGCGGCGACAATATAGGGAACATTTTTCGCCGTGAGGATGCGTTTTGCTACCTCAACTTGACGCCCCGCTTCCATAGAACCGGCGGGTCCTCCGACTAATGGAAAGCCAATTGTAGAAACAATGGCGTCAACTTCTACAGCTTCTTTGGATAAAGAGGGTGTGTCAATTTTACCCAATTTTCGTCGGGTAGTTTCATCCACTGATGTCATCCAGTCTCGCACAGCCACATGTCCTTCCACACCATTAATAAAGATAGGAACGGGGATTAATCCAGCGTTCTCGAAATGGCGAATTAATTGCGGAATATACGGTTGTTTAGAGACAACATGCTTGCGATAAAGGAGAATACCGACAACGGGAAGAGTTTCCCCCCAGCACCCCTTATTAAGGGGGGTGTTAGACATGGATAGGGAGGAAGCATTATTGTGTTTTTGCTGATACCACTCCAGATACTGCCGTGGCGAGGTCAAGTACCCGTCATAGTCGGGATGCAATAATCCCATGTTGGGGGTTTCCACGGGCGGTGGAATGTCTCCAACTTGTAATCCTAAGTATTTTTCCGCGAGTATCCAAAACATTGAAGCGACGTTTTCGGAACCGCCAGCATTCCAATACCCATAGATAATCAACCAGTTGCGTAAATCTTGAACTTTTTTCGCCGGAATATATTTCAGCAGCTTGGGACCCGTCTTCAAAAAGCTAATATAACCCGCGAGTTTATCTTCTTCTCGTCCATTGCTAAATTTATCCAGAATAAACTTAATCGGCTTGGGCATTCCTTTGGGGTTATCACCAATTTTAAACGCCCCTAGCTGAGTCAAACTCATTAATTCTAGGGCGGATTCAAAGACAAGGCGGATGGGGATATGTTGAGTTCTCTCCCGCAGCCAGATAACTTGGTCATAATCAAAAAGCAGACTCGCGAAGAAGACATCAGCATCTTGGAGGGCGGCGGCGACGATATCCGGTTCTGTGGTCAAGGATTGGTCACTAAATACGCGAATATCTAAGTCTGGACAGCGCTTTGTCGCCCAATCAGCCGCTTGGCGGTACAAGTCGGCGTTGAATGATTCAAACCCAGCAATTAAGACGATGCGTTTCATAGTCCCCAGCCCGAAAAGTTTCTGTATACTTCAATCTTAGTGTTGCATCTGGGTAGTTTCATGTTAAAGGACTCATAACAAGACAGGCTTATGGTAAATAGGAGTATAGTTTGGCACGATATGAACACAGGGTTCAGTAAGCCGCAGGGTAAGCGCTAGCCGAACTTGACCACTGGTATTGCGAACCGAACGATGCATGAGTTGATTGGTAAATAAAACAAATTCTCCAGGACGCAAAACCACAGGAACGGCTTGCTGTTCTAAGTCTTCTGTCAAATCAAACAAGCAATTGCCACTAAAAGGGTCTTTCATTTTCACAGAGACATCCGGAGTGAGTTGAGAATTAGGAATGTACTCAAACCCATTCCATTCATTAACTTCTGTTAGCGCAATGTAGACATTGATAGTTTTGCCTTCCCCTTGAAGCAAATTAGGATAGGAGTCTTGATGCCAAAAAGGAATCAGTTGTTGAGAGGGATAATTAACCCAAATTTCAGAACGCCACAACACCAAATCTTCACCCAAATACTCTTTTAACTTCTGTTGTAATTTTTTATCCTGACAGATAGACCAAACAGCATCCGAATCAAGATGTCTTTCCATGTAAAATTCTTTCTTTCGGACTTGGTTTAAAAGTAAAAAAATAGCTCCAAATTTGCCTGTAAATAAAAAGCGTATAAGATGATAAAAAAAATGTTTCGGTGCTTTAGGCAACACAGTTTCAAAAACACTCTGGGTAATAGAAGCAACTTTAGTGGGACTTAAGGCAAGAGAATAGGGTCTCAAAATTCCAGCAGCATTATCATGTTCTGGGGTTGTTGTCGGATTGTATCGGTTATACCCTGTCCACAAGCAACTCTGTTCCCATAACTGTTGAGCTAGTTCAGTATTTTTTGCCAGATCAGGAAGTTCGATTTCGTTCTGTTTGGGTTCTTCGGTACTTATTATGCTAAACTATCAACTAAATGCCAAAACAATAAAGCTCTTTTTTCAAAGTTATAAAAATTGGTAAATCCAAAACCACAACGTTTTATTACCTTTAATCTATTGTTAATTCCTTCGACGATG
>NZ_JAVJRX010000186.1:0-18199 GCF_040219735.1 Coleofasciculus sp. G1-WW12-02
ATTGATAATTGACAATTGATTAATTGGGTCTAAGACCTCTTCGTTTACGAAGAAATTAAAAAAGATTTTCCTTAATTTCAATCCTCTTCTTTTAAGGAGAGGTCATTATCCATTGTTCATTATCCATTGTCAATTTGTGAAGAATCATGAACACGGTTTAAACGCAGCCGAAAATATTGACAATACAAATCGCACCGGGGAGTCACTTCATTCCCTTGCAGATTTACCAATCCCATACTGTGCAACTTAAATCCTTGCATGGGTTCTAATTGTATGGGATAATCAGCCGTAACTACTTTCTTTAAGGCGGTAGCTAATTCAGGATGTTGGGATAAATTCCACATAAGTCGCCGCAAATGATCGCCATACAATCCAGCATCAGTTGGTGCTGTAGCCAACAGTTGAGCTAAAGTAATCTCTTGACGTGCGATCGCGTACAGCGCCAATCTTACTAAATAGGGATGACCCCCAACCATTGCCATTAATTGTTCCACCTGATTGGATTCCCAAGCTAATCCGTGACGGTGGGCTAAATCTTGGACTTGTTCGGCTGCAAATTCCGGTAAATCAATCGGTAATCCTACATTAAACGGAGACTGATTAATATCCATGGGAATATAGGCTTCCGTCGAATGCACCACGACTAATCGCAGTTTACGCCATATTTCCCGATTTTTCGCCTCTTCATGCCACGATCGCAATAAGCCAAAAAAATCAGCCGTGAGTTCAGGATAATGAAACACCCGATCCACTTCATCTAACCCTAACACCAAGGGTGTCGCAATCGTTGCTAATAAATACCGCTCAAAATAGGACTTACAACTCACCTTACTCCCAAAGGTTTTACTCCAATACTTATCCAAGCGATCGGGTAATTGCAGTTCTAGAGTAATCACCGCACAAAACCACTGCAAGAAACGATCTAAATCACTAAAAACACTACTATCCGCTAATTGAAAACTTAACGGAACTGTGGCATAATTAAGCTGAGTTCCCCGATGTAAAATACGAGCCATTAACGAAGTTTTACCCATTTGTCGCGGCGCTTTAATCCGGATTAAGGAACCCGGTTTAGCTACCGCTTCATAGCAGCGCTTTTCAACACCAGGGCGTTCCACATAAAACGCCGAGGCTAATTCGACTTGTCCTCGGGGTAATTCTGGTTCAGCGACGGGTTGAGGGGGATGATTGGGGGTTAGGGAATAGGGACTGGGAAACGTCGAGGATGTTTGATCGCCCTGTGTCGTTACGGTTGGTTGATCACTACAGAGCCAATCCTGAACTGAGTTTAACACAACAGGCGTATCCTCATGCGATCGCCACTCCTGCTGGGACACTCCTTTGAGATAACCGCGTAAGTCATGGTTGAGTAATGTCCAAGGGCAATTAATCCGAATGGCTAAAATAGCAGGTTTCCCCTCTGGATGTTGATCCCGCCGCCGTTTTACCCACTGCACCTCTTCCGTCATCATCTCACTAGACGCAGCTAGAGGGGACAATAAAAACACCACGCGATCGCAACGATTTAATTCGGTATAAATTTGCTGCAATCCCTGGGTTGCCATGCGGCGACTAGCATTGGCAATGAAAACTTGACACCCTTGGGCAGTTAACGCCGTTTCTAATTGCGTAGCAAGGCTTTTATCGGGGTCATTTCCACAATGATAACTCAGGATAACCTGAGGCTGATTCGTCGCCGCCAGAGTATCCCCTGGGATTAAATTGGGTAAATTGTGAGCAATGGCAGTAATTAACTTAGAACGGTGAGATGATCCTTTATCTTCGTCATTGTTTAGGGCAAATATCTGACAGATATTCTGGATATGTTTCCGCACTGTTCCTTGAGAGATACAGAGTTCCGCCGCAATTTCACCATCATTTTTCCCGGCGACAAATTGCTGTAAAACTTCCTTTTGTCGCGGTGTGAGTTTGGTAAATGCGTTGGTGAACTCTTGCTGATCCATTATCCTGAGAAACAGTCATAAATAAATTGTAACGGCAGAGGTCGGAGGAACAAAAGATTCCTCAAAGTCCACCTTAAAAAGGGGGATTTAGGGGGAGATCTTATTTAGGGCTTGCTGCACAACTCCCAAACCCTTAGCTATCAGGGAAAATGTACTATGGCTTCCCCTGCTCCCCCTGCTCCCCCAGACTTATTCAGCAGACCCTATTTAGTCAGGGTTTCAGCCTTAAGTGGAAACTAATGCCCGCCCCATCTTCCAGAGGCGCCATGACTCGTCTGGAACCTTTTAGCATTAAGACGGCAAATCTGTACTCCCCATCAAATAGCGATCGCACTCACGGGCAGCACCTCGACCTTCGTTGAATGCCCAAACCACCAAACTCTGACCTCGGCGACAGTCTCCGGCGGCAAAGACACCGGGAATACTGGTGGCATACTTCCCATAATCGGCTTTTACATTACTACGAGCGTCGCGTTCTAAGCCCAAGGCATCCAGCAGGGGTTGTTCGGGTCCGAGGAACCCCATCGCTAAGAGGACAAGCTGGGCGGGAATCACCTTTTCTGTACCTGGAACCGGACTGGGAATAAATCGACCTTGGTCGTTTTTCTGCCACTCGATTGTTACCGTATGCACCGCTTTCACATGTCCTTCCTCATCCCCCTCAAACTTGGTGGCGGTGGTGAGATAGAAACGGGGATCAGCGCCAAACTTCGCCGCCGCTTCTTCCTGCCCGTAATCCAGGCGATAAATCTTGGGCCACTCGGGCCAGGGGTTGTCGGAGGCGCGTTCTAGGGGAGGCTGGGGCATGATTTCCAGTTGCGCCAGACTCTTACACCCATGACGCAGGGACGTGCCAACGCAGTCGGTACCCGTGTCACCCCCGCCGATAATCACCACATCTTTGCCTTGCGCTGAGATAAAGTTGCCGTTTTTGCTGTTATCTAAAAGCGCTTTGGTATTGGCAGTGAGGAAATCCATGGCGAAGTGGATACCTTTTAATTCCCGTCCTTCGATGGGTAAGTCCCGTGGTTTGGTTGCGCCTGTACAAAGGACTACGGCGTCAAATTCTTTGAGTAGATTCTCGGTGGGGAAGTCTTTACCTACCTCGGTGTTGCAGATAAACTTCACCCCTTCTTGTTCGAGTTGGTCAAGGCGACGCTGGACGACTTGCTTTTTGTCCAGTTTCATGTTAGGGATGCCATACATGAGTAAGCCGCCGGGACGATCTTCCCGTTCAAATACGGTGATCCAATGACCAGCTTTATTGAGTTGGGCAGCCGCACAGAGTCCAGCCGGTCCAGAACCGATGATCGCGACTTTTTTCCCGGTGCGCTTGGTTGGGGGTTCGGGTTCGACCCAACCTTCGTCCCAGCCTTTGTCAATAATCGAACATTCGATATTTTTTATGGTCACGGGTGGGTTATGAATACCCAGGACACAAGACCCCTCACAGGGCGCGGGACAGACGCGACCGGTGAATTCTGGGAAGTTGTTGGTTTTGTGCAGGCGATCGAGTGCTTCGCGCCATCGACCTCGATAAATTAGGTCGTTCCACTCTGGGATCAGGTTGTTGATTGGGCAACCGCTTGCCATGCCCTTGATCAGGGTTCCGGTATGGCAAAAGGGTGTGCCGCAGTCCATACACCGCGCCGCTTGAGTTTGGAGTTTTTCCTCCGGCATGGGCAGATGGAACTCGTCCCAGTTGCCAATGCGACTGTCGGGTTGCAGTTCTGAGGGTAATTCGCGCAGATATTCGATAAAGCCAGTTGGTTTTCCCATAGTGATGTCTCAAGTTTAGAGTAGGGTATAGTTGTGGCTAAGGTGTCATTCGGTAAATTGGCGATGGTGATGAAGTCCCTAGACTATTTTGGCGGCAAATCCTCACCAATCAGTTGTTGACGGTGGCTTGTGACCAACTAAGCGGATGGAAGACTGTCTAGAGACGTTAAAAGCAACATCTGTACCAAGTCAAAAGTCAAAATCAGAGATATTTTGTAGTCTTTGTTACGGTTTGTCAATCATTTTGGCGTTTAAATGCCAGGTTGAGTTTAATAAAAGGTTAGATTGGCTGCGGTTCAGTGGCTAGGATTCATTCAGGTTTAGGTTCTCATTGAATACGGCTAGAAATAGGATACAAAATAATTGCTTCTAGGGTTTCATATTTTCACATTTTTTTATAAAGTAACCCCCGTTTCGTTGGTGTCGGAAGTCTATATATTTTTTTAACGCTCCAGGGATGCAGAGGTTTACGCTCCAGGGACACAGAGGGTTTAAGGGTTTTGGACGAAAAGTTTATAGAGTTGGGAAACAACTGGAAATGATGTCAGCTTTAGTTAAAGGTTGGCAAAGATGAACTGTTGTTTAAATAATAGAGATTAAAGGGCTGGTTGAGTGGGTTGTTTGGGTTGGGTTTTCCTTTGTTTAACTGCTGGACAGCTAATTTTTGTTGTTGGGAAAGTTTCCCTCTGTGCAACTTGAAAAGTTTCCACGGGGTTTTGCAGAAATTGTCAGTGTGCTAGGGGAGTCTTCGCGATCGCACTCCCTCCTCAAAAAGCCTGTAACTCTTGCTGGCGGCTGACTCCTCACATTATTCAGGCGGGTTAAGTTGAGGAATTGTCCCTGATGGACGCTTACATAAATAAAACTTTTTAATTTAAGCTTTCTGATTTAATTTTCCAAAGATAAGCGGACTTGGGGCTTGATTGATGAAGTCGCTGGCAAAGCCTAATTTGACGTTGTGTTTGAGGTGTAGTATGCTTTATGAAGTTTTATGTTTTAGGATATGTTGGGTTATTGTAAGCATTTTTATGGCAAAAACGCTTTAAAGCCTTAATAAGGCGTTATTTATTCTCTCTAGCGTTGCCAAAAGTTAAATAATACAAGCATACCCCAACGACCCAATTTCCAGGACTTGTTCAGGGGCTGATTTGACAAAAAAGCAGTTTTATGATTTGGGTATCAATCAGGGAAGGATTACGCCGTCACGACTGATACCAAGTTGCAGTTAAAAGGGAGTAAGTATAACAAAGGACATAAGACGAATAACTTATGCCACAATCAAGGCAGTATTTGAGATAATCGGCAATGGCTTGGTCGGCGGGACAGCAGTTGCAACGTGGCAAATATACGATCGAGAAGGAGTTAGGATCAGGACGGTTTGGGATAACCTATTTAGCACGCGATCGCACGTCCCAACGCTGTGTGGTGAAAACCTTGAGTGATACGTTACTCAATCAGCTTACTCCAGCAGAACTTAATCGACTTCAGGATAAGTTGTGGCAAGAGGCGGTGAAGTTGGCGCAGTGCAAACACCCTCATATTGTCCGGGTTAAGGATTCGTTTAAAGAAGGTGATCAAGTTTGTATTGTCATGGAGTATATTCAGGGGCAAGATTTAGCCAGTTCTAACCGAGTTTGGACAGAAAAAGAAGCGTTACACTATATTCGCCAGATTGGTTCAGCTTTGATGGTGGTGCATGAGAATAACTTAGTGCATCGGGATGTTAGACCTGACAATATTATCATGCGTCAGGGGAAGCGGGAAGCGGTGTTAATTGATTTTGGGTTAGCGGTGGGATTTGATAACCCGTTGACGACGATTAATCCAACAACCGCCGATGGATTTACACCCCTAGAGTTATATCATGTTGATGCCGAACGCGGCGCTTATACTGATGTGTATTCCTTAGCCGCAACATTGTATCAATTATTAACCGGAGAAAAACCGCCCAGTGTCCGCGATCGCAGTTTGGCAAGGGCTAAATTAAAGCCACCTCAAGACGTGAATCCCCAAATGAGCGATCGCACGAATCAGGCGATTCTCCGAGGGATGGCGTTAGCCCCCGAAGAACGTCCCCAAACGATGCAGGAATGGTTGAATTTATTGGGGGTTGCGGCTCAAATTCCCCAACCTTGGCGCAATTGGGATTTGACGATTTGGTTAACGATTATTGGCACAATTGCTGGAGTTTTGAGTATGATTGCTGGGTTTTTATCCCTCAAGCCTCCATCAGCACCACCGCCAGAACTTACACCTGAAATGACGCCAACATCACAACAGATTCAGCCAGAAACACGTTCCCTTGATCTGACCCCTCCCTAACCCTCCCCTTGCCCAGGAGAGGGAACTCAAACGGGTGAATGTCAAGGCAAGTAGGTTGGGTTGAGGAACGTAGGCGGAGCCTTCTCGGAGAGTAACCCAACTCATCCGGTTAGCTGAAATATTGCGTGCTTTCCCTGACATGGGAGAAGGGAAACCGGAAGAATTAATAATAAAAAATGTAGCTGGCTATATCTTATCTTGATCCCCTCTCCCCGGCGTGGGAAAGTCAACAGGCAATAGGTAACAGGCAACAATTTTAGAGTGTGCTGTTCAACCACAAATGAGGTAAAATTGGACGGGGAGTATCTGACTGAATAATTTCCCAGACAATAATTCCCCGTAATAGTAAAAGCAACTGGCTATGCAAATTCGAGACTACTTCAACTTTCTTGCTCCTGATGATATCCGCATTCAGGACAGTCGCATCGGGATTGAAAGCGTTCTTTACGAGTATATTTACCGAGCTAAAACCCCTGAAGAAATCGCCCAACAATTTGAAAGCATTACCCTAGAACAGGTTTATGCGACGATTCTTTACTATCTACACAACACCGAAGAAGTGAGTGCTTACTTGGCAGATTGGTTAGCGTTTTGCCGTCAACAGCGAGACGAGCAAAAACAGAATCCTTCTCCGGCACGACAGAGATTTCGCCAATTGAAAGCAGAGGCAGAAGTTCAGCAAAAATATTCTGAATCGGTGAACAGTTGATAATGATTCAATATTTGTTGGATGAGCATATTGCCTCGTTGTACCGAACTCAACTGATGCGTAAAGCTCCTTATCTTATTGTTAGAAGAATTGGAGATCCAGATGCTCCGGCAAAAGGAACTCTCGATCCTGAAATTTTAATCTGGTGTGAGACGAATAATTTTATCTTAGTGACCAATAATCGGAAATCTATGCCCAAACACTTAGCAGATCATCTTGCCGAAGGACATCACATACCGGGCATCTTTGTTATCGATCTATCTCAGAATATTGGTGAAACCCTTACCGAGCTAATTTTCATTGCTGAAGCTTCATTTGTGGGGGAATATCAAGACCGAATTGAATACTTGCCGTTGAGTGAATAAAAAGAGCAGGAACGAACGATTTAAGATTTCATAGCCCTTAATATAGCAGTTCCCAAGTGCGTGAGGTACACCCAAATGTGGGAGCGAATGTAGGGACACCATCCTTGCGCCCTCACCCCTGCACCTCATCTTATGAGAAACGCTATAGTCCTTAATTCCGGTTGTAGGGGCGGGTTTTACCGATAACGTTTCAGCCTCAACCGATAACTGGACTAAACCCGCCCTCTTCTGTCTTAAATCTCGTTTCACCCTGATGCCATCTACCGATTGTGGCACAATCAAGACAGGATTATCGCAAAAATCATCAATGGTCTGGGTCAACGGACAGAAATTACACGGTCATCGCTACGTCATTGAACGAAAACTCGGTCAAGGTGGCTTTGGTATCACCTACCTGGCAAAAGACAGAAAAGGCAACCCCCTCGTCATCAAAACCCTGAAAGATGAAGTGATGACGAATCCCGACTTTATCGAGTTTCGCGATAAATACCAGCGAGATTTTGAGCGGGAAGCTACCCGATTAGCCGTGTGTAGACACCCGCATATTGTCCAGATTGAAAATGTCTTCCATGAACAATCACTTCCCTGTATTGCCATGGAATATATCCAAGGGGAAGACTTATGGCGACGGGTGAGAAATCGCCATCCTTTATCGGAAGCGGAAGCATTAGGTTATATCCAGCAGATTGGGGAAGCGCTAACGCTGGTTCATGATAAGGGCATATTGCATCGAGATTTAAAACCCCACAATATTATGGTGCGTTCTGATGTATCAGAAGCGGTACTCATTGATTTTGGCATTGCTAGAGAATTTCTCCCCAATCTGACTCAAACCCATAGCGTTCATGTCACACCGGGTTTTGCTCCCCTTGAGCAGTATGATGAGCAAGCACATCGGGGAGAATATACGGATGTGTATGGGTTAGCGGCGACGCTGTATTGTTTATTGACGACAAAAGTACCACCACCAGCATTTATGCGAGTGGTGCGGGATTCGTTGCAACCGCCACAGGCGCTGAATTCAAATATCAGTAATAAGGTGAATCAAGCTATTTTGACGGGAATGGAACTGCAACCGGAAAACCGTCCTCAATCAGTGTTGGAATGGTTGCGGTTATTGATTCCTAAGAATCTGGATGATGATTTGAGTTCAGAATGTGGCATCAATTACCGCCGACTGCGAGATTTATTAGCTGCTGGAGAATGGAAAAAAGCAGATGAAGAAACGACAGATAAAATGCTGGCTGTAATTGGCAAAAAAGACTGGTGGGATGTTAATGATACTGATATTCAAACATTTCCTTGTACTGACCTGCGAACGATTGACCGTCTCTGGGTAAAATACAGTAACGGACGCTTTGGTTTTTCTGTGCAAAAGCGAATCTGGCAAAGTGTAGGGGGGCGACCAGGCGTGTATGATTATGATATCTACGAAAAGTTCGGTGATACCGTGGGTTGGTATGAAGAAGATGTTCGCAGGAGAGATGAAGAAAGAACTGGTTGGAGAGAATATTACGACCTTACCTTTAGTCTAAATGCCCCCCAAGGACATCTCCCCGGAAGCATCTACGCAGAAATAGGGAGTAGATACAGTTGGTGTTACCATTTCCCAGTAACTGAAACCCAGGTGGTGGAATCGCGTAAGTTGCGACAGTGTCACGTATCTCTTCTCTCGCATCGAGACTTGTAGAATGTAATATATAAAAGTTTCAGCAGAATGTAACGATTTAAAATAGAGGCAAAATACACGAATTCTTGCGGGTTCTACGTTTCCGATACCTGACACCGCCCCAACCCCAAAGCAACACTAATTGAATCAAATGTATGGCTAGAGATGCCTTTCATAACGCCGTAAAAGTGGCACTGCAAAAAGACAACTGGACAATTACTGCTGATCCGCTACAGATTAAGTTTGGCAAGCTTGACTTGTATATTGATTTAGGCGCAGAACAGGTTATCGGCGCAGAGCAAAATGGACAGAAAATAGCCATTGAAATTAAGAGTTTTCTAGGACAGTCTGCGGTTACTGAATTTCACAGAGCGATTGGACAATTCATTAGTTACCGAGATGTCCTCAGAGTGGTTGAGCCGGAGAGAGTTCTCTATCTCGCTGTACCACAACTTATCTATGATGATTTTTTTAAAGTGCAAGAGTTGGCTCAGTTAGTCGTACAAACGAATCAAATTAAAATTATGGTCTATAACCCAGTTTTGGAGACAATTGTGCAATGGATAAACTAGAACAATATCGCCAAGCTGTCCAGCAAGTCTTAACCAAATATGGCAGCTATAAACCGATAAACGTACAGATTGAAGTACAAACAATTTTTGATACTGAACGCAACCATTACCAAGTGGTGAGTGTGGGTTGGCACAACGAGAGACGAATCCACAGTTGCTCAATGCATATCGATATTAAGCCGGATGGCAAGGTATGGATACAGCTTAATAATACTGAGGCTCATTTAGCCGATGAGTTAATGGAATTGGGCGTGAATCGGGAGGATATCGTATTAGGATTTCATAGTCCTTATATGCGACAATTTACCGATTTTGCCGTTGGTTAATTGTGCAACCAAACTGCACCACCGCCAAAACCCACACCTGCTACTACGCCAAAATCACAACAGGTTTACCCAGAAACACATACCGCACCTGGCACCGCCCCAACTCCACAATAAAACACTCATAAAAATGCTATTTTTTCATTTTTAACCAACCAAAGACTTGCTCAACGGTTAACGTTAACGAAATGCCTTCTAACCCAATTAACGCATCACGATTATTCCGTAACTCCGGTTGTTGTTGAGGCAGAAACACTAAAATTGAACGGTCATCTGGGTCAAGTAGCCATCCCAATTGACACCCATATTGGAGCGCGTGCAGAATATTACCTGTAACCTGATTAGAACTTTGGTTGGGTGAGAGAATTTCAATCATCCAATCTGGCGGGATGAACACATCATCAAGCGGTTCGCCTTGTTCATCAAACTGAATATGTTCCCACCGTAGAACCGCTATATCGGCAACAATTGACCGTCCGCCAAAGGTACAACGCAATTCAGGAAACGCATAAGCAAGTTGTTCGGCTTCGCTAATATTATTAATCGATTGAATTAACTTACTCTGAAGTCGAGAGTGGCGAGTTTTGGGCATTGGCTTCTGTACAATTTTGCCATCAATATATTCCCTGGCGGGTTGGGTTTCGGGTTGTTGGAGAAATTCGGCTAGGGTAAGCGTTGGGGATGGTGTTTGTAACATTTAGGGAAATCTCCAATAGGTTACAATAATAAAATTATTGGATCAGTCTTGCCCAAATCACGATAGATTAATCTTGATTGGGTATCAGGCAAAATGATTAACCCATCTAACAGTTTAGCTGAGAATGAGGACGCGATCGCGCAAATTCTGCCATCAGGGGTTGATAGTCAGCCCTGAATTAAAATACTCGAAGAGAAGCCGCTCCGCGTCTACGGGCTAAGAGCTAAAACCCGTTAAAACGGGTTAATAACCTGATACAATAATTCAGTAAGCTTTAGCTTACTTTAGCTTTGAGCCTGAAATTTATTTCAAGGCTCTCTTTAAATCTTGAAATAACGACATATCAACCCTTGTTATTACCTATAAAAATGGTTAACCTATCTAACAGTTTAGCTGAGAATGAGGACGCGATCGCGCAAATTCTGCTATCAGGGGTTGATAGTGAAGACTGGAGAAGGGACGATAATCCTTGCTCGCCTGAACAGTCATTTTACACAATAACCGAAACTGGAAGGGTGTCGGTGCTTTATTCACACGTTCTACCTGTACCTCTAGGTTTAACTTGTGTCGAATTAACTCAAATATTTCTGCCAGCAAATATCGCGGACAATAGCCGACAATGTAGTGGTCTTCTGTGGTTAAAATTAAAGCTTGAGCATCGTAAGGATTTTGAAATTCGTGAGCTAACCATAATTTTTTACCCGATTCAAACTGATTAATCCGCTCAATGGCACAGCTTGGCAAATGTCGCAGCCCATGGGAGAAAAAGTATAAATGATACTGTCCTTGTGCATTAACCTCCGGACAAGGAAAAACGGCGAGTGTATCGGTTTCTCGTTCCCCACCACTGCGGGCTAAAATTGTCATGGGGTCATGTTCATCCTTGGGAATATTTAACCATTCCATAAAACTAGAATAATCTGGACGCGATCGCGACATTAACCGATTCGCAAAGACGGGGAATAATTGAGTTGATGTATAAACTTCATCTAAGTACGGAAACGAAGACAAAGGATTAAACGCACATTTGGCTTCCGCCTCTTTTACCCCTTGAGTATAAACAAATTGATAAACTCTTCCATCAAAGGTTAACCGACCAATCGAGAACCAATAGCGACTAATCGGATCTTGCCAAGCTAAAAATAGTGTTTTTGGTGTCTTCAAGCTCTCTTAAGAATGTCATAAACTCAGTAATATAATTCACTACGCGGCAAAATTATTAATCTGTCTAACCGTTGGTCGGTCTGCATGAGTTGGTGAACGGAGGGAACTTGCAGGTAGAGTCATAACGGCTACGGTGTTGCCTAACATATCAAAGAATTCAACACTATAACCCGTTTCTAATTCAGCAACGTTATGTTTTTCGACAACTGTACCGATATCACCTGCATAAAGTCCAGCTTCAGGAATATCGCCAAACAAGATAACGTCTGAATAAAGTTCGTAATCCATGGTATCCTCTATTCATGGCTCTAGTCGCCGTTCAAATAGCAATCGTTATAACCCCAATTCTTCTCGCAATGATTGCAGTGAAATGGTTGCTTTTTCCTGAGATAGTTCTCTTAAAAATGCCATAAACTCAGTATTATGTTTCAGTAGTTCCACTTCCACCGCAAACTCATCGACGGGGGCGAGGGCAAATAGTGCGCCGTCGGGCTTGCGTAAAACGACTGCTTCCCCTTGTGCCAGTGTCATCACCTCATCTAACGTAAGCTGTCCACTTTCGACGTTGATAATTTTCATATCTGAACCTCTTTACCACCAATGTAAAGTGTATTGTGTTCTTTGTGTCCCACAGCCTTGATCTGAACGATACAGGAATCGTCTTCTATAACTACATCATAGAAAACCCGATAGTTATCCACTCGCAGTTCCCAATCGGATAGTTCATTTTCTCCCAGTCGTTTTCTGTTTCTAGTTTCTAGTGTGGGTTCATCGGATAGCTGTGCTTCGATAGAATCAAGAATAGTTTTTTGGGCAAATTTTCTATAGGCGCGTATATGATTGGCAGCTATAGGAGTAAAGTTAATCTCGAATTTCATTGCATGGAAAAGAACCGTTTATGGCTGTAGGGGCGACCCGCCTGCATCAATGAACAAATCTGTCCATTCAATTGACTCGGGTCGCCCTGTGATCAAACCCTTGAGAAATGGTGCGTTACGCTTCGCTAACGCACCCTACGGTAAGCACTAGCTACCGCCAATCCGGGCTAAATCGTGGGCGTTTTCTTCAAACGCAGCCGTCAGCGCATCATCGCCACTTAATCCGGCTTCCTCGGCTTTATTCAAGCAAGCCAATACCCGCTTGTAATCCTTCGGTATCACCTTGACAAACTTCGGCACCATTTCCGTCCAATTCGCCAAAATAGTTAACCCCAATTGACTCTTGGTGTACTCGACGTGTTTGGCAATCATTTGGTGGATGATCTCAATCTCCCCTGCGTCTTCCAGTTTTTCCAAGTCAGACATCTGGGTATTGCAACGGGTGGCAAAATCACCTTTCTCATCCAACACATAGGCGACACCACCACTCATTCCAGCGGCAAAGTTGCGCCCGGTTGAACCGAGAACCACCACTTTACCCCCCGTCATATATTCGCACCCATGATCACCCACGGCTTCCACCACCGCATTAACCCCTGAGTTGCGAACACAGAACCGTTCACCAGCCATTCCTCGAATATAAACTTCACCAGAGGTTGCGCCATAGAGGGCGACATTACCGATAATGATAT
The DNA here is from genome assembly GCF_040219735.1 of Coleofasciculus sp. G1-WW12-02. NCBI lineage: Bacteria > Bacillati > Cyanobacteriota > Cyanophyceae > Coleofasciculales > Coleofasciculaceae > Coleofasciculus > Coleofasciculus sp. G1-WW12-02. Next base: position 13,135 of record NZ_JAVJRX010000186.1, read on the forward strand.
TCTCACGGGGAACAAAGGTGGAACGGGCGGGAGGATAGAGGATTAATTTACCCCCGGATAACCCTTTCCCAAAGTAATCATTAGCATCCCCTTCTAATTCTAAGGTGACGCCCTTGGGAACAAAGGCACCGAAGCTTTGACCCGCACTCCCTTGGAAATGCAGATGGATGGTATCCTCCGGTAAACCTTGCCAATGGCGCTTGGTGATTTCATTGCCTAAAATTGTGCCAACCGCCCGATTGATATTCTGAATCGGTAGGGTAGCCGTTACCTTTTCACCTTTCGCGATCGCGCCTTTGCATAAATCTAGCAGAACCCTCATATCCAGGGACTTATCCAACCCATGATCCTGGGGAATCTGACAGTAACGCCCAATTTCGGGTCCCACATCCGGTTGATAGAGAATCTGGGATAAATCCAATCCCTTCGCCTTCCAATGATCCACCGCTGGCTTCGCTTCCAAGACATCCACACGCCCTACCATTTCATTCAGCGTGCGGAATCCCAACTGTGCCATGATTTCCCGCACTTCTTGGGCGACAAAGGTCATGAAGTTTACCGTATGATCCGGATTGCCAATGAAACTCTCGCGTAACTGGGGGTCTTGAGTGGCAATTCCCGCCGGACAGGTGTTTTTTTGACAAACCCGCATCATAATGCAGCCCAGGGACACCAGAGGTGCGGTAGAGAAGCCAAATTCCTCTGCCCCCAATAGCGCCGCAATTGCCACATCGCGCCCAGTCTTCATTTGACCATCGGTTTCCACGACAATCCGCGATCGCAGATTATTTAATACCAGAGTTTGATGCGTCTCCGCTACCCCCAATTCCCAAGGTAATCCCGCGTGTTTAATCGAGGTTTGCGGCGATGCACCGGTTCCCCCATCAAATCCAGAAATTAGTACCACATCAGCATGGGCTTTTGCCACCCCCGCCGCGATCGTTCCCACACCCACCTCAGACACCAGTTTCACGTTAATCCGGGCGTTGCGGTTGGCATTTTTCAGGTCATGAATTAACTCGGCTAAGTCTTCAATCGAGTAGATATCGTGGTGCGGCGGTGGCGAAATTAACCCCACACCGGGGGTAGAGTTGCGTACCTTAGCAATCCAAGGATAAACCTTACGCCCCGGTAACTGTCCCCCTTCTCCTGGCTTCGCCCCTTGCGCCATCTTAATTTGCAGTTCCTTGGCTTGAGACAGATACAAACTGTTGACCCCAAACCGCCCCGATGCGACTTGTTTAATCCCGCTATTCTTAGAATCCCCCCGTTCATTTGTCCAGGTATAGCGTTCGGGATCTTCTCCCCCTTCCCCGGTATTGGATTTACCGCCAATCCGGTTCATGGCTATGGCTAGGGATTCATGTGCTTCTTTGGAAATGGAACCGTAACTCATCGCCCCGGTTTTAAACCGCCGAGTAATCGCCTCAACCGGTTCCACTTCCTCTAAAGGAATTGGGTCGCGTTTCTTGAATTGCAGGAGTCCGCGTAGGGTAAAATGTTTCTGGCTCTGTTCATTAATTAGGGCAGCGTATTCTTTATACAGGTCATAACTCCCTTGACGCACGGCATTTTGTAGGGCGTGGATAGTTTGGGGACTAAATAGGTGTGCTTCACCGTCTTTACGCCACTGATATTCGCCCCCTGCATCCAGGGTATGACCATTCACTTCTCGGTCTGGGAAGGCGTGGCGATGACGTATAATGGCTTCTTGGGCAATTACGTCCAAATCCGCCCCTTCAATCCGAGTCGCTGTCCAGGTAAAGTATTGATCAACTAGGGCTTGTTTGAGTCCAATGGTTTCAAAGATTTGGGCACCGCGATAACTTTGGATGGTGGAAATCCCAATCTTGGAGGCGACTTTAATCACACCCTTAGTTGCGGCTTTGATATAGTTTTTGTACGCCGTCTTGCGATCAATATTTTCCAGCAAGCCCTGGCGAATCATATCGTCAATGGTTTCAAACATCAGATAGGGATTAATCGCGCCGCAACCATAACCGACGAGAACCGCATGATGATGAACTTCGCGGGGTTCTCCCGATTCTAAGACTAACCCTACTTTGGTGCGCGTCTTTTTGCGGATTAGGTGGTGATGTAACCCTGCAACTGCAAGTAATGCGGGGATTGGTGCATGGTCTTTGTCAATGCCGCGATCGCTGAGGATAATTATAGTCGTTCCATCTGCGATCGCACTATCCGCTTTCGCGAAAATCTCATCCATCGCCGTTTCCAATCCCTTCACCCCAGCTTTGGGGTCAAATAGAATCGGAAGGGTAACCGATTTAAACTCCCCGGCGGACACATATTTGAGTTTCGCCAATTCCTCATTACTCAGAATCGGCGTTTTCAGTTCAATTAAATGACAACTTTTGGGTTCGGGTTCGAGTAAATTGCGTTCTGAACCAATCGTAGTTTCCGCCGAGGTGATAATTTCTTCCCGAATCGAATCAATGGGGGGATTAGTTACCTGGGCAAACAGTTGCTGGAAATAATCGTACAGTAATTTCGGTCGGTCAGATAGCACCGCCAAGGGGGTATCCGAACCCATGGAACCCACAGCTTCCACCCCATTCTGTGCCATCGGCGCCATCAGCATCCGCAGTTCCTCGAAGGTGTAGCCGAACGCCATTTGCCGCTGAATCAGGGTGTCGGGTTCGGGTTGGGCTACCTCTGGCGCGTCTTTTAACTGTGCCAGTTCGAGCATGTATTCGTCAATCCAGTCTTGGTAGGGATGTTCGGTAATAATTGCCTGTTTGAGTTCCTCATCGGCAATAATCCGCCCCTCTTCCATATTTACCAAGAACATCCGCCCTGGTTGCAAGCGCCCTTTAAACGCCACGTCTTCGGGTTCTACGGGTAAGACACCGGCTTCGGATGCCATAATGACCCGATCATCCTTCGTCACATAATAGCGCGATGGACGCAATCCGTTGCGATCTAGAACTGCCCCAATCGTCGTACCATCAGTAAAGGCAATAGACGCTGGACCATCCCAGGGTTCCATCATACAGGAGTGATATTTGTAGAATGCCTTTTTCTCCTGACTCATGGACTCATGATTCGTCCAAGGTTCTGGGATCATCATCATTACCGCATGGGGTAAGGATCGCCCAGAAAGGACTAACATTTCTAGGGCGTTGTCGAATATCGCCGAGTCACTTCCCTCTAAATCAATAACTGGCTGAACTTTGTCTAAGTCATCGCCAAACAGCTTGGACTTAAACAGCGACTGTCGGGCGTGCATCCAGTTAGTATTACCCCGTAAGGTATTAATTTCCCCATTATGGGCGATATAGCGATAGGGATGGGCGCGTTCCCAACTGGGGAAGGTGTTGGTGCTAAACCGGGAATGCACCAAGGCTAAGGCGCTTTTAAGATCGGGATCATGGAGTTCGGGATAATATTGTCCCACCTGTATGGGTGTGAGCATTCCTTTGTACACTAGGGTACGACAGGAGAGGCTAGCGACATACCAGCAGGGGTCAACCTCTGAGTTCCGAATTTCTGTTTCCGTCCGTTTCAGGATTACATAGAGTTTCCGTTCAAAGGATAGATCATCAGCCAGGTTGGGGGAACGCTGGATGAAAACCTGTTGCATAAACGGTTCACCCAGTTTGGCGATACTCCCTAGGGGTGAGTCATCGATGGGGACATCCCGCCAACCCAGAACCGTTTGACCTTCTTCAGTGGCGATTTTCTCAAAAATCTGCCGACTCTGCTGGCGAATCATCGGATCAGGGGAGGTAAAAATCGCACCAACCCCATATTGACCCGCTTCTGGTAGGGTAATCTTATCGGAGGCGGCGACTTTCCGCATAAACTGATCTGGGATTTGGATTAAAATCCCTGCGCCATCTCCGGTGTTGGCTTCACAACCGCACGCGCCGCGATGTTCCAGGTTTGCCAGAATGGTTAGTCCTTGTTCCACGATATCGTGGGACTTATTCCCCTTCATCTGCACGACGAATCCCACACCACAGGCGTCGTGTTCAAACTGTGGATCGTATAAGCCTTGTTTTTTTGGCAGTTGGTTGCTTTTCATCTTAAATGACCCAAAAATGACGAGGGTTGTAGGGGCGCAAGGCTTGCGCCCGTTTTTCAGTGTAGAGGCTGGGAAGCTGTTTGGTGGAACGTAGCGGAAATCAGTATCCTGTGGAAAAAGGTGCAACAGTTTACTTTACAAGCATTCCTTTATTCTACCTTCTGCCTTTTACCTTAACGGAGGGTATCCCCGCCGCGACACCACCAGCTTGTTGGATTACGATAAACCAACTCCACCAGAAGTACAAGCCAAGCTTTAACAAAACGATAACATTCGGGAAATTTGGCTTTAATTTAGTTGAGGGCTGAGTTTTGTTGGAAAATGCTTCAAAAAAACAGTATCCTTTGATACTGAATACCGTTAAAAGGGGAGAGCCTTATGTCATTTGTCAGGGTTTGAGAACTTTTTCTGTAACTTAATAGAGTTGAGTTTATTTTCACCGACTTACCCGTTGTAATAAATGCCCGACTTACTGAGTTGGATTGGGGAAGTAGGCTTTACAGTATAAGCGATGGTGAAAGCCCTCGTGATTTATCCGAGGGATGAAACCGAGCGATGCGTCTAGTCTAGCAACTTTAGTTGCGAGTGTTAGCCTTTGCGTGATATAATTCTACCATAAGCTCAGCATGGTAAAATGATTGTCTACGAAGGTAAGTTAAAAGGTAAAGAGTATCAGTATAGAAGGCTTGATGAAGCCATCCGTACTGGTCTGTTTATTCGTAATGCTTGCCTTCAGTATTGGGAAAATGGTCATGCAAAAAATCGCAATGACTTGTCTAAATATTGTGCGATTCTTGGTAAAAGTAAAGAGTTTCCTTGGGCGGGAAAATTAAACTCTCAAGCTCGACAAGCAATGTCAGAGCGTGCCTACGCAGCTATTTCAAGATTTTTTGACGACTGCAAAAAGCAAGTCAAAGGAAAGAAAGGATACCCTAAGTACAAAAAGAATCGTCCTAATCATGGTTCCGTAGAGTATAAAACATCAGGCTGGAAACTATCAGAGAATCGTGACTCAATCAC
>NZ_JAVJRX010000187.1:0-23579 GCF_040219735.1 Coleofasciculus sp. G1-WW12-02
CGTCGAAGGAATTAACAATAGATTAAAGGTAATAAAACGTTGTGGTTTTGGATTTACCAATTTTTATAACTTTGAAAAAAGAGCTTTATTGTTTTGGCATTTAGTTGATAGTTTAGCATAATAAGTACCGAAGAACCAAAAATACCTGTTTGCGTTGGTTCTTAGGATATGAGGAGGTTCCGGAACTGGATTACCGCCAGATTCAACGTCTTTTAACGCCAACGACGGCGGCGATTTATTGGCATTTGAGTCCGAGTGCGTTAACTACATTTGTGATAGTACCGGATGACTTGCAGGTTGTTTTAACGCAGAGGAACGCAGAGGAAAACGCAGAGGAACGCAGAGGGTTTATAGAGTTAAATGACCAGCGTTCTGAATCGTTACAGCACGTTCTGGCTTGGGAAAAATGGTTAACCGAATGGAATCAACGTTATCAGGCGTATGGGAGTTCAAAGGAGAAAGCCAACGGAACCGAGAAAAAACAACATCCTTGGCGTCTTCAAATGGTGGAGAGTTTCCAGGAACTCCGGGCGATTCTGAATATCTCTGGTATTATCGAACACCTGCAAAATCAGCCGATTGAAAATCTTATCCTGATTCCCCACCGCGACTTGCACCGCTTCCCCCTGCACTATTTTTTCCCGAATTATACCTGTACCTATCTCCCCAGCGCTTATTCTAAGTTACGGTTGATTCTGGAGGATGAGAAAAATAGGGACAATGGCGGAAAATTCCCGATTAATGACACTCCAGATAATTGTCCCCGACTCCATTCTTTATTACTGGTAGAAAATCCCAAAAGTAGACTATTCATTCAGGGAAAAGCCACACCCTTATCCGACTTACCCTTCGCTGAAGTTGAAGCAGCATTAATTCGTCAGCTATTTTCCCAGGTTACGCTAATCGCCAACCCAAACGCGACTCGTGAATCCCTCTGCCAATCTCTACAAACTCCCCATCATGTCTTCCACTTTACCGGACATGGAGCCTATAATTCTGGCAATCCGGCTCAATCTTGTCTATTCCTCGACAATACTGACCAACTAACATTAACTGATATTATTCATCTGGATTTAAAAGACTACTATCTAGCTTGTCTTTGTGCTTGTGAAACCGCGATGACTGGCGACGAAACGATTACTGATGAATATGTGGGATTAGTCAGCGCCTTTCTGAAAGCTGGGGTAACTTATGTGATGAGTCCCCTGTGGACAGTAGAATCAGCGGCTAGCGCATTATTAATTGTCAAATTTTACCAGCACCTTGAGGCGGGACAATTGCCACCAATGGCATTGAAATTGGCTCAACGCTGGCTAAAAACAGCAAGTTGTGAGCAATTATTTGAGTGGTTAGATCAGGTAATTCCTCAACTTGTCCAACACAAATCCCTTCAGCTTATTTTGCAAGACCAGCGCGATTTACTGGATAGAATGGAAAATGATGATCCACCTTATTCTCATCCGTATTACTGGGCGGCGTTTACGATAGCTGGTATTAAAGATTAGGTTCGTCGTTCATCGTCGTTTGTAGTAAGGGCTTTAGCCTTTTATAAGGCTGTTAGACACCTAAACCTACTGCAATAATATCGTTATAAGAGATCCCCCCTAGCCCCCCTTAAAAAGGGGGAAACTAGAATAAAGTAGTATTATATGCTCCGACTCAAGAGTCTATGATGAAAGACGCCGATGTTCTGATTCTCAAAGCCTTTCTTGCTGCCCTCTGCCAACAGCGATCGCCCCTCTCTGATACAATTAAAGAAAAACTGGCATATATTGCCCAATCCCTGGAAACCCGGATTGGAGAATTGCACGATTTGGCAATTAGCATTCCTGCCTTGAAGATACCTTATGAATCTGCCCGTCTCTTGTTAACCGATACAGCAGCAAAAGAGAAGATAGGGTTAAAATTTCTTCCGGCTGATAACGCTGACGACGATAATAATCGAGAAACTCCTAATATCACCAGAGATATCCAGGACTTTATTGCCCAGATGGAATGTACTATAGCAACAATTGAATCTAAATTGGATCGAACCCAACTTGAGCAAACTGCTAAAATTATTTCTGATCCTAACCCCGTCAATTCGGCTAAGAACAAGTATGGAGTATGACTAATCAAAAATCAATTTTATTTCCTATAGGATTTTACAGCCTGACGCAGTACATTGAGTAGGGCGCACGTCAGTCATCCGTGTCAAGTTAAGGGAAAAAGCTTTCTGTGTGAAATGTTGAATCTCGTTACCTTGAAAATAACCCCCCTTAATCCCCCCTTGCTAAGGGGGGAAATGTTCCCTGGCGGTTCCCTCCCCTTGATAAGGGGAGGGTTAGGGTGGGGTCAGATCAAGGTATTACTTTCTTTTTTATGCGCCCCTACAGCCCCGACAATGATTTTATAATTGATAACGTTATATGAACTCGTCTCCCCAACTGATTTATCCCACTGTCGATTTATTCCTCTATGATTTAGCAGACGGATTGGGACAGAATAATGAGAAAATTCAGGAAAATCGCCGCCGTTTTTGGCAGCGCATTTATCAGGATAGCCTCAGCGATAAAAAGCTCGCCGAACTCCAAGATGCTGAAATACTCTTCTCCAGCTATATCGAACTCCTGGGTGCGGAAAAAATTGAGCGATTTAAATACCCCCTCGACGGCTATTATTACCCGGTGAAAATTGGCGATACTTACGCCCTGCAAATCGACTGTTCGGGAAAAGAAAATGAACCGGATTGGGAACAACTCTCCCTAGAGGAAAAACTGGGACAAATTAAAGACATTATCCTTGAACACACCCATAAAATCCCTGGTGAGATGGGGCAAAACTGGCTGGTTTGGGGTAAACTAGCCACAGCTAATCAAGACCCAAAAGCAACAGCCCAAGATTGCTATAACGCTTTACAACTGCTTCCCCAAGCCAAATGGCAACGGGATTATCAAGGACAGGGAAAGTTTCAAGGCGCTACTTGCTTTGAACTCGGACAAATCGATATTATTCCCGATGGCTTAAACCGTAATCACTATATTTTGATCTGCTTGTTTCCCTATGATAAAACCGACGCAGAACTGAAAGATATTATTGGCAGACTCTACCTCGATTTAATTCCTCTGTTTCACTACCGCAATAAAATACTGTGGAGTTATGAACAAAGCCGTCAACTGAAAAGAACATTGAAGGATTTCTCTCGGGTTATCCAAAAACTGGTTGATTCTCTACCCGAACGCCTTTATGCTTCTCCCCTAAATCTGGATGAATTGCAACAAGACTTAGCCCATGCTTTGTCGATCTCTCACTACTATGAAACCAGTTTAGGTTATCTGCAAGAACAAGCCTCGAATCTAGAAATAAACACTCAAAACTACATCAAGCGAGTAGACGCGATCGCACAACTTGACCCCACCAGCGATCTCGGCTTTCTGGAAGCGTTTGGTGAGATGGCGACGGAGAAATTTATCAGCCGCATCCACAGCGATTACCAAACCCTGAAAGCCGGATTAAATCCCCTAGAAACCTGTATAAAAACCATTGCTGGAATCATCGAAATTGAGAAAACCAAGAATGAACGCACTCTCAATCAAACCGTCGCGATCGCGAGTGTGGGAATTAGCACTGCATCACTGGCTGCGTCTGCACTGACCGAACAAGCAGAAGGGATTGTTAAGAGTATTTTACCAGTCCCGGCCAATCAACCTACACCCGCACTAAACCATTGGGCAAGTTTTAGTTTAATCTTTGGCTTGAGCGTATTGATTGGCATCGTCAGTGCTGTAATTACTGGGAGAGTTTTAGATATAAGGAAAAAGTAATGCCCCTGTTTACTTTTAACCTGAAGTTCTCCTCGTGCAGGGAAAGCTGGGGGAGCTGGGGAAGCAGAGGGAGCTGGGGGAGATAACAAAATTGTGAGTTAATTCAAAACTCACAACTTCACACTCCCCCCATCTCCAATACTAAGAAGCCCAGAGAACTAAGCCGGGTTCATAGAGACTAGAAAGATGTTGGTGTTTGGGAAATACCCGGAGAGACAAACCCTGTAATCCACTGGCACTATAACTGATATCAGCCGTATAAATACTGACATTATGTGCGTCAGTTCCCTGGTAATCCATCACTACTGGTACGCCATTAACAATTTGCCCATTGGCATTGACTGAACCTTGATAGAGTTCTATCTGTACATCATCAGCCGTTAATCCAGCTAGGTTGATGCGGCTTTTCACCGCAACCGATTGATTGACCATGAGATCGCTGGGAGCAGCAATGTCAATGTCTTCAACTTTAATACTGTACCAGTGTTCAAATAAGTGTTGCTTCCACTGAGCGAGTTCTTTCACCGGTTGATATCCCTCGCTAGTCATCGCCTTGTAGCGTTCGCTCGCTGGGAAATAACCACGCATCGCATAATCTCGGAGCATACGAGCGGTATTAAACACAGGACAGTTGAGCCGAATTGCATCTTTCATCTTGGCAATCCACCCACGCGGTAATCCTTCATTGTCGCGATTATAGAACAGGGGGACGATTTCCTGTTCTAGTAAGTCGTAAAGGGCGTTAGCTTCTACCTCATCTTCGTACTCAGGATTATCATATTCTTCCCCATGTCCGATGGGCCAACCTGTTCGCACGTAATCTGCTTCGTCCCACCATCCATCAAGGATACTGACATTCATTAGACCATTCATCGAACCCTTCATCCCAGAGGTTCCCGATGCCTCCCGGGGACGACGGGGGGTATTTAACCAGATATCACAACCAGAGACCATCAGTCGGGCGATGTGAATGTCGTAGTTTGGCACAAAGACGACAGAGTTATCCAATCCCGCTTCCCGAATTGTATGGATAATGTCGCGGATTAAATCTTTCCCAGGCATATCTTTGGGGTGAGCTTTACCCGAAATGACAAACTGAACTTTGCGTTCTTTATTACCTTGGATAATTTTTTTAATCCGATCCAGATCCCGCAGGAATAAGTTTGCCCGCTTGTATGTGGCAAACCGACGGGCAAAGCCAATCGTCAAAATGCTGGGATCTAAGACCTCACGCGCCCGATCAATTTCGGCAGGTGTAGCGCCGCGATCGCGCAAATGGTACTGCAAGCATTCCCGTACAGACATGACCATTTCAGAACGACAGGCTTGGTGATTGCGCCACAACTCCTCATCCGGAATCGAAGCCACCCGATCCCATAAGGGATCTTCTGCTTTGCGGCTTGACCAGTTCGGACCTAAGTAGCGGTCATACAGTTCCTGATTTGCCTTTGCCACTACGCTGCGAGCATGAACCCCATTGGTAATCGAGGTGATGGGGACTTCATCAAGAGGCAGATTGGGCCACAGTCCATGGAACATCTGGCGTGACACATCCCCATGCAACCGACTAACGCCATTAATAAAACTAGAGGTTTTAATTGCCAAAGCTGCCATGCTGAAGGGGGATTCCAAATCGCCCGTATCTTCTCGTCCCAACCCCAGAAATTCTTCCCGGGATAAACCAAAGATATTCGCATAATGACCCACATAGTACATTGCCTTATCGGGAGGAAATAGGTCAAATCCCGCCGAGACAGGGGTATGGGTGGTGAACAGTTGGGTTGACTGAGCCAATTGTTTCGCTTCGGCAAAGCTTAACCCTTCTTCCTCAATATACCGACGGATGCGTTCCAGAATTAAGAAAGCGGAGTGACCTTCGTTGAGATGATAAACATTGACCTTGTATCCCAAGGCTTTTAAGGCTCTCATCCCACCAATCCCCAACATCATCTCTTGGTGAATCCGCATATCCAGATCACCTCCATAGAGTCTGTCGGTGATATCTTGGTCGTAGGGATTATTTGGTTCAATGTTGGTATCAAGCAGGTACAGGGGAACCGTTCCCACTTGCACGCGCCAGACGCGAGCATAAACAGTACGACCTGGATACTCTACGGCAATCCGCACTTGTTCACCATCACCATTGCGCTCTAAGTGCAGCGGCATATTGTAAAAGTCATTAGTGGGATAGCGCTCTTGTTGCCAACCCTCCGCATTCAGGTATTGGGCGCAGTATCCTTCTTGATAGAGTAAACCGACCGCCACTAAAGGCAAACCGAGGTCAGAGGCTGATTTGAGATGATCGCCAGCCAAGACACCCAAGCCCCCGGAATAAATGGGCAGGCAATCGACTAATCCATACTCGGCACAGAAGTAGGCATAGCATTCCTTTTCATCGCTGTTGCCACGATGTTTACGATACCAGGTTCGTTCCTTGAGGTAATCGTCTAACTGTCGAGATGCCCGTTCCATTTGTGCCAGAAACCCATCATCTTCAGCCACTTCTTCCAGGCGGGCTTGGCTAATCATCCCCAACATCAAAACAGGATTATGACGGGTGGATTCCCACAGTTTACGGTCTAGGCGTCGGAACAAATCTTTCGTTTCTACATTCCAATCCCAATGCAGGTTGTATGCCAGCTTACGTAAGGGTTCCAAGGCTTCTGGCAAAGCGGGAGAAACGTTAAAAGTGCGAATAGGCTGCATAGAGCGACAAAATTTCAAGTCTTACACGGATAACATTGTGTACATACTTTTACACAAAGGATGAGACTTTTAATACTGTTTTAGTGACAGACTTCGGTGTATCGGTGTCAGCTTAAGGCTAAAATCCCATCAGCAAAAGGTTTAGGCTCATTTTTCGATGACGGCAAAAACGCTATAGGTAAGGGAACTCACGCTTGATTAAAAAAGTCTTGACTAAAAAAGTCTGATGTGTATTAGGACGTAGGATAAAACCCGGTTGGGTATCGTACCTTTATCCTGAGCGTGAGTAGACTTTGCCTATCAACAAGGAGACCACCATTGGGTATGATTAAAAAAGTTGTTGCAAAACGCAACACAACCGCCAATTCGATGATTCATACCTCTGGGAGATATTCAAGATGCTGACACTCAAGATTGTGGTCTATATCGTTGTTAGTATTTTCGTTGCTTTATTTGTGTTTGGCTTCCTGTCAAACGATCCGGCTCGTAACCCCAAGCGACGGGATCTGGAGTAAATTGTACTTGCTTCATCCCTGAATTTTTCAAAGGGGCGAGGCGTACCTCGCCCCGCTTTGATTAGGCGCGGTAAGGGGGTACGCTTCGGATTTGTTCCTTCGACCGTTATTGTTGAAAAATGCCCCAACCCGTTCAGCCGCCTGAAACTCCTGCCATTATTCAATCGTTAACAACTGAGGACGCTGTTGTTCCCCTTTCGTCCTCACCTGTGAGTTCAGTATCGACTCACCTTCCCCAGGAAATTCCAAAGGGATTGGCGACACCAACCTCACCAGAAACGTTAGCACCGGAGTTTTCTTATGATGTAACATCCTCACAGGCTGCCTTGCTCGGACCACCGATTTCTGTCCGTTATGCCCCCACACAGAGCCAGGGAGCCGAGGTGTCGGAGAGTACAGATGTCAGGAAGGGTTTAGCGGGTGAGGATTTGCCGCCGCGTGTCACAAGTCTAAATGAACATGCCCAGTTTAGCCCTACTTCAACTACGCCAGCTCCCTCATTGACCATTGGTCAACCACCAAGGATAAATGATCAAACAAAGGCTTCAACGCCAGAACAGATGGCACAAGGGATTGCTCCTGATGCCTTGAGTACTATTGTTAGCGCGACTGATAAGGAGCAAGGGTTTCAATCCTCCACTGAAGAAACTTCAGTGAGCTTAGCCTCAAAGGCAACGAATGGAAACCCAATAGGTTCTTCCGCCGTAACCCTGGAACTCTCAAACGTTGAACGTATCATCACTCAAGAGCGGGGAGGAGAGATGAGAGAGTTTGAATTTACTATCCCCCAACCCGATACTCCATCGATACCTAACCCAGAGCTAGTCCCTGTACCAGATGTCCATGAGCGACAGCCGCGATCGCTTCCCTCCGAGCCAACCCCCAATCCTTCTGCTTCACAAACTCCTGAATCGGCGGCTCCAGGTCCAATCACGGGGGTGCTGGAACTGACTGCTGATCAACAAGAATATGATCAACAGCGACAGGTGATTACCGCTCAGGGAGATGTCAGGTTGCAGTTTCGCGGTGCTTTGCTGGAAGCGGATCGCGTCCAGGTTAACCTACCGAATCGGATTTTGGTGGCTGAGGATAATGTAGCCTTGACGCGAGGGAATCAGGTTTTACGGGGTCAACGCTTTGAGTATTCCTTTGTCCAGGATAGCGGCGTGATTTTTGATGCCAGTGGTGAATTATACGTCCCGACATCAGGTACTGATTTAACTATCTTACCCTCCCCGGCTGATCCAAATGCTCCAGAAGAACAACGACCGATCAGCGATCGCATTATCAGCAATCAACCCCTTCAAGGCGTAACCAATCCAGGCTTTTATTCCTTCTTAATTGGAGGAGGTTTTGGCACAACAACTACCGGAAATCTCTCAAATGTAGTTTCGGGTGCGCCTCCTGCAGGGACAATCAACCGATTCCGCTATGAAGCTGATCGCATTGATTTTGAGGGTTCAGAAGCGATCGCCCAAAATGTACGGATCACCAATGATCCCTTTTCCCCACCTGAACTAGAATTACAAGCTCAAACGGCTCGATTTCGCCGGATTTCACCCTTAGTGGATGAAATCGTTGCCACTCGTCCACGGTTGGTATTTGATCAAGGTTTATCGGTACCAACATTTCGCGATCGCGTGATTATTGATCGTCGCGAACGGGAACCTGGTTTAATCCAGTTTGGCTTCGATGATGATGATCGCGGCGGTTTATTTATCGAGCGACCCTTTAATATTGTCAACACTCCAGGGGTACGATTTCAAGTCACTCCCCAATACTTTCTCCAGAGAGCCATCTTGGGTGAAAATAACCCCAATACCCCAGAAAATGATAGTGGCAGTCTTTTAGACCCCTCGTCTTTCGGTCTCAAAGCCCGACTGGATGCCACCTTTACCCCTCGGACAACCCTACGGGCTTCAGCCATCTTCACCAGTCTTGATCCGGATGAGTTTGAAGAAGAACTCAGAGCTAGTGTACGACTCCAGCAGGTTATCGGTACAGGTTTACCCCATAACTTGAATCTGGAATATAGCTTTCGCGATCGCCTCTTTAACGGTTCCTTGGGCTTTCAAACCGTGCAACAGAGTCTGGGAGCTGTGGTCACCTCCCCAGTGATTCCCTTAGGTGACACGGGTATCAATCTCTTCTATCAAGCAGGTATTCAGGCGATCAAAGCCGATACAGACCGACCAGACTTGCTACCCCCCCCTCCACGAAATAATAATCGGATCGACCTGACACGCTATCAAGCCAGTGCATCGTTAAGCCGAAGTTTTACACTCTGGCGAGGTGAAGCGTTACCCTTAACCCCCACCGAAGGATTACGATATACGCCAACACCCGTGGTTCCTTTCTTGGCACTACAGGGAGTAGCAACAGGGGTTGCTAGTGCCTATAGTAGTGGCGATACCCAGGAATCCCTCAGTGGTACAATTGGGCTTGTGGGTCAGCTAGGGCATTTTTCTCGACCCTATCTCGACTACACTCGATTTAACCTCAGCTACACTCAGATCGCACGCGGTAACTTATCCCCATTTCCTTTTGACCGAGTTGCTGATCGAATTGTTCTTTCTGCTGGCATCACCCAACAAATCTATGGTCCGTTTCTTGCTGGTTTTCAGACATCTTACAACTTGGACACGGGTGAGGAAATCAGTACGGATTTATTTTTGGAATATAGCCGTCGTACTTACAGTATTCTCCTGCGCTACAACCCAGTTCAGGAGTTAGGGTCGATTAGCTTCCGGATTAATGATTTTAATTGGACAGGGAATCCAGGACTTTTTGATGGTTCTGCCATTCGCCCAGTCGTGCAGGGAGTAACTCGCTAACGGTCATTTGTCAGGGAATAGGGAACAGGGTAAGGTAGAGTCTTGAGTTAACTCACAAAAGATTTTCCCTACACCCTGCACTCCTGCACTCCTACACCCTGCACCCCTGCACTCCTGCACCCCTGCACCCCTGCCTTAAACGAGAAAGTATAATCTGAGTAGCAACCACGTTGCCCCAGAAGAAGGTTAAGCTAGAGAAAAAAAGCCAGTTTTGAGTTCAATAAGGTAATAACTTTTAATCCCCTTAACTTATTGTTTCTAACTAAAGCAGAAACCGGAGTAAACAGAATGAGTCAGGCAGATAAACTCAAATTATTGATAGTGGACGATGAGCCTGACAATTTAGATTTATTATATAGAACGTTTCGGCGAGAGTTCCGGGTTTATAAAGCCGATGGAGCAATGAGCGCTCTAAGCATTTTGGATGAACAGGGAGAAATGGCAATCATTATCTCTGATCAGCGGATGCCCCTGATGAATGGTACAGAATTCTTGGGGAAAACAGTTAATCGCTTCCCCGATACAATTCGTATTCTCTTAACGGGGTATACAGACGTTGAAGATTTAGTAGAAGCAATTAACTCGGGCAAAGTATTTAAGTATATTACCAAACCCTGGAATCCGGAAAGCCTGAAAGTCATCGTTCAACAGGCGGCGGATACCTACCGAGTCCTCAAACAAAGAACCAATGAACTGAGCCGCGCTTTACGTCGCGAAGAACTCTTTAATGTCGTGACAACAGCCATTCGCGAATCGCTAGACTATAGCAGTATGTTGCAAACTGTTGTCACCACGATTGGTCAAACGTTCGAGGCGACGAGTTGTATCCTGCAACCTGTCGATGGTAATCACCTGATTTCAGAATCATTCTCTTACCAAGCTGAGCCAACAAAAGACTCTAAATCTTTACCTGATGTTGAACCGATTGTTCAAAATGTTCTGGAGTTCCGGAAAACTCAGCTTGTTCAACAACTCAGTGATGGTAATCATGCGGTGCATCTGGTTGTTCCTCTGATCTGGCAACAACAACTATTGGGAGTGTTATCTCTTTATAAGCAACAGTGTGATCATCCCTGGATGTCAGAGGACATTCAACTCATTGAAGCTGTCGCTGAACAGGCAGCTTTAGCAATTTCTCAGGCAAAACTTTACCAACGCACCCAGTTACAAGCCGAACAGATGCGGGCTGAATTGGAGGTGGCTCGCCAAATTCAAAATAATTTGTTGCGCCAAAGTTTACCCGATGTGGAAGGGGTTAGAGTACAAGCCCACTGCTACCCAGCACGAGAAGTTGGCGGTGATTTTTTTGAAGTATACGTGCATCCCCAGGGAGATATTTGGCTAGCCGTGGGTGATGTGTCGGGAAAGGGAGTGCCGGCTGCTTTATTTATGGCAAGTGCGATTTCTATTTTGCGCCGAGAATTGGCTCAAGAAATATCTCCAGAACCTGAGGTGGTAATGGGAAATCTTAACAGCATTATGTCAGATGATCTGTTCAGTACCAACTGTTTTATCACGATGGTTTTAGCACGATATACGCCAACCTCACGGCAGCTTGTCTATGCTAACGCAGGTCACATTTATCCTTTGGTTTGGGCTCATCGTTTAGTTGCCCAACAGCAATCTTCACCGGAATCATCTGTAACAGTAGAACCGGATTACCTAAAAGCTAGGGGGATTCCTTTGGGTATTCTACCTGAATGGCAGGCAAAAGCTGGAACTTTGACGTTACATACAGGTGATGTTTTGCTGCTGATCAGTGATGGTATTACAGAAGCAACGGTGAAGGAGGTTAAGCATTGCTCTGATTCTCAAAACCATAAATCTAGTCAATCCCTGACGAATTCAATGCTGGGAACATTAGGTCTTTGGCAACTTCTGCTTCAGGAGCCAGCTCCCTTTAGTCTACCCCATTTATTAGTTCGCATCCGCGAGGAGACTAACAATGTTCAGGAAGATGATCAAACGATTCTCTCGATGGAGGTTCTATAGTTGATGAAAACGGAGCTGCATGTACCAAGTGACTTGAAGTTTTTGACCATTGTCGAAAGCTGGTTACTGGGAAGTTTGGAAGTGGCATTAGGAGATTCAGTGGATTGGCAATGTCAATCGAGTCGGTTAAGACTGGCGTTAGTGGAAGCCTATTCCAATGTTGTGCGTCATGCTCATCGCGATCAACCCAATTTACCCATCTTGATTCGCTTGGAACTCAAAGAGCGAGACATTGCTTTGGAAATTTGGGATCACGGCAAAGGGTATGACATCACTAACTATAATCAACCCTCTCCAGAAGCTAAACAGGAAAGCGGATATGGCTGGCTGATTATGCAAAAGCTTATGGATAGAGTCGAGTATCGCTTGCAGATCAACGGTCGCAACTGTCTCAAGATGGAAACGAGCTTGCCTAAAGCTGACGAATGATTGCTGATCGCCCCTATTTTTTTGAGACGTATAAATATAACACTTTATCGAATGTGGGGCAGTGATTGTTACAATAATTTACAAAAAAGCCGATATTTCTAATGAAATCTATAAGCTTTGTTAAATTTGCTTGATTTAGATATCTTAATATATAGGATTTTAAATAGTTAAGTCTCAAGAGCGAGTTGACCTATCTGTTTAAGGATGCCCCTTGTTCTCTTGCTGGTGAGCATTTTTAAACGAGAGTTAGCCGTTAAGTTTAGTGCAATCAAAAATTTTGTTCCTATGACACAGCCGTTTATCTTGTCTCCCCGCTACCGACTAGATGACGATTCCCCATGGTTGGAAGGAATTGATCCATCACGCCACTACTGGATTGCCATCAATGGTGATCCGGATATCCAGGTAGCGATTCCAGGATTAACGGTGTCATCACTCAAGGAATGGAAGCAAAGCATTCGGCGGTTCCGAAGTCTTCAACCGGGCGCTCGCATGGAAGTAGTGCGAATTGCCAATACCTTGACCATTGAGTGTATCAGCGCCAACTGCTACGCGATCGCGACTGAAAGTGACGGCGCGGCGGTCTGGCATTTATTTGACCAAGAAGCATTAGAGAGTTTGTTGATGACAGCTCATCCCGATTGGCTTTGTGCACCCAGAGATATTGAGTTGGGGCGTCAACGGCTAGCTCGTTCCTGGGAGCAAGTGGCGGCTTAATTAGTCATTCGTCATTAGTCATTCGTCATTGGTTGATCGTCTGAAGCTGAGGAGTTCTTGAGGTGACGCTAACAGCTTAATTCTGACGAAACTAATCGTTTGTTCGGGAGTGAGAATAAATATCCAGCCCACATTGACACTAAAGAGCGGTGTCTTTACTTTGCCCTTGACTTGAATTTGAGTATCCCCGCTTTCTTGGGGTTCCACAACTCCCGTTTTGGGCAACAGCTGCATATCAATGGCTTCAGCCTTTAGATAGGTTGCGATCGCGGCTTTTCCTTCAATGGGTTCCTCAAACGGCGGCTGCATCACGCCGTTATCAGTAAACAAGGCGGCTGTTGCTTCATAATCGCTAGCATTCATCGTTTCAAAGTAACGCAAAATCACGGACTGGGTAATGCCCTCTATAGTCATTTCAGGTTGTTGGTAGGGGGGAGTAACGGTATGACTTTCATTCATTCATAATATAGAAACTTGCCAAAGTAGGCGGTAGCTGTTGCGCCTCTGTCCATAAAAAATGACCAATGACCAATGACAGATGACAAAAGCAATCAAATTAAGCAAAAAGCGCGATCGCTAGGATTTCATCGCTGTGGTATTGCGGCGGTAGAGGGGAATGCTGACGAACAAGCCACTCAACACCTAAAAACCTGGTTGGCTCAGGGAAATCATGCTGACATGGACTGGATGCAGAATCCTCGCCGCTTGGATATCCATACCTGTATGCCAGGGGTTAAATCAGTTATTTCAGTTGCCCTAAACTACTACACACCTCACCAACGTCCTCAGGGAAACGACTACGCGAAGATATCCCGTTACGCTTGGGGACGAGATTACCATAAGGTAATGCTCAAAAAACTCAAAGCATTGACCCACTGGCTACAAGCCCAAGGGGAAGGAATCCAAGCTCGTTACTATGTAGACACAGGTCCAGTACAAGATAAAGTGTGGGCAGAACGTGCCGGAATTGGTTGGATCGCTAAAAATGGTAATGTAATTACGCGAGAGTATGGCAGTTGGGTGTTTTTAGGAGAAGTTTTAACCAATTTATCTTTGACACCCGATACTCCCCATACCCAACATTGCGGAACCTGTACCCGTTGCCTGGAGGCTTGTCCGACTGGAGCAATTGTTAAACCCTTTGTCGTAGATGCCAATCGTTGTATCGCTTATCATACAATTGAAAATCGAGCGGAGGAACTCCCCCCATCCATCACCCCTCATTTAGAGGGTTGGGTAGCTGGGTGTGATATCTGTCAGGATGTTTGTCCTTGGAACCAACGCTTTGCTCAAGGGACGGATGTAGCCGACTTTGAACCCTATCCTGGGAATGTAGCGCCCAAGTTAGCGGAACTGGCGACACTTTCAGATCACCAATGGCATCAACGATTTCCGGCATCAGCCTTGCGACGCATCAAACCCCAGATGTGGCGACGTAACGCTAAAGCCAATCAACAGAAGTAGACCAACAATGTCGCCATTGGACTTAAGATCGTACAGAATTTTGGTAAAAAGATGAGAATTTTTTCTCAGATCGGTAATTTGATTGCTAATCTAAGCGATAGGAAATGCTTTAGAGCATCTTAATATAGAGAATTCTATAGCCATAAGGGCGAGCCATTATGTCTCAGGACGTCAGTACTCACGAAAAGGCAAACAAGCCATCAACCACCTCCACTACTATCCCGGCTTGGTCAGCCGAAGCCGATGCGGATAAGTTAATGGATGATTTATTTGCAGATCTTGACCGTATCTTGGAAGGGAGTAGCAAATTACCGACGGAACCGACTAAGCCAGACTATGTATCTTTACAGTCGATTGTGATTCCCCCCATCACCGCGCCTCCCGCCGTGATACCTGCTCAAGACTTGGTGGAACAGCCATCTGGAGAGAAAAAGGAAACGTCCCAAACCCAGTCTTCAGAGACGAAAGGGATAAAGAGTACCCGTTCCCATGGCAAAGGATCAGGTTGGTCTATTGATAAATTTTTATTGGTAATGGCTCTGATTTCAGTGGGTCTAACCGCACTGTTGCTACTGATTACCCAGAAACAACGGTTTGCACCCTGGTTGCCCAACTTTATCACCTCATCGTCTCCTGAAACCCAACTCCCCTCAGAAGCGGATTCCGAGTTTGGAGATTATGCTAAACGAGCGCTAGAAGCCATTGACCGTAAAGCTAAAGACAGACAACAAGCCGCGATCGCAGGTGGTGGAAATCCTCCAGTTTCGACCAACTCAGGTGCGAATCCACCGGGTACAATTTTGGAAAGAATCTACTATCCGGTTTATCCACCCCAAAATTCCTGGATACCGCCTGTACCCCCCGCCAACTCCTCGGTAGCCTCTCCGCCAGCCCCAGCCCCTTCACCTGCTGCCAATCCGCCATTACCCACCCCACCACCACCTCAAGTCACTATCCCAACACCGCCACTACCGCCTCCAACGGTTGCTCCAACCTCACCTACAGCATCAGCACCGCCAACAGCATCAGCACCGCCAACGCCACCAGCACCGCCAACGCCACCAGCACCGCCACCGCCGCCTCCGGTCAAACATACTCTAGTGGGAGTGCTAGAGTTAGGCGAACGTTCTGCTGCCTTATTTGAAATTGATGGGATCACTCAGCGAATTAACATGGGTGAAGCCATTGGCACAAGTGGCTGGATGTTAGTTGATATCAACAACGGAGAAGCCATTATTCGACGTAATGGAGAAGTTCGCTCGGTTTACACGGGGCAGACGTTCTAAATTAGAGGTGATTACGAGGCGATCGCATCACACACTCGGCAAAAAAAGTGCCAACCTTCAGCTGTCAAACCCTAAGCGAGTACCAACATGGCAGCTTATACAGTTGCCGAGAAAATGATGCCACAAAAACGCGATCGCGGCTGTTCCGGTACAGTGATTTGCCCCTAATACCTGAACCTGATAGTTCGCCAAGGTTTCCACCGTTGCGTGAGCGCGATCGCGGCATTCTCACCCCCCTCAGCGATCACTTTATCCATCAGTTTATGACTGATTTTATCACCATCAACCTGGCGATCTTTTTTAAGACCAAAGAAGCATTTGTTTTTGGCTATCATTGATTTAATCCTCACTGATGTACAACCTGCTTTTTACTGGCAAAATTCCCATTGATCGCTGATTCAAATACAAAATGTCTTGTTTTAGCTCGTTAAATAGTTTGCCCATCGGAAAACCCCTTTGACTGGCGCGACTGAGTGACGCCTATCTCCCCTATCTCTCCGATTTCGCTCATCTGGCTGATTTCTCCTTGCTCCCCCTACTCCCCTGCTCTCTCAGCCTAATGGCGAAGAAAATGTGTGTTATGTAATAATATGATTAATCAGTCAACGATACCGAACCGCAGAACATTACCCCTTATGCCTAATCGCACAGCGACCAAGACCAAGAAAGCCAATTCAGTATCCGATTGCGGAATCTCCCAACTCTCTCCTGTGGCGTTGACCTTGATGGCAGATTTTTTCAAGGTACTCTCGGAAGTCAGTCGGCTACAGATTGTCTGCTGCTTGAAAGCAGGTGCAAAGAACGTCACGGAGATTATTGAAGAAACCGGACTGGGACAAGCTAACGTATCGAAGCACCTCAAAATACTTAACCAGGCGGGAATTGTTTCCCGTGAACAGCAAGGAGTTTGTGTCTACTATAAAATAGCAAACCCGTTTCTGTTTGAATTGTGCGATTTGGTCTGTGATACTCTCTCGATGCAAGTGGAGCAGCAAAGCCAACAAATACAGCAGCTAGCCGCGCTACGCCAAAGTCGCAGATAAATTGACCGCCGCGCTCAGGGGTGCCGGGGTATCACTATTTGTAGGGACACTATATCATATCGTGTCCCTATTCTAGTTTTTAGCATCTACCTTTAGAAAGATGCTATTGTAGCCAAATACAGTGATAACTGGTTTGGTGTTACTTAGAATGTAATGTAGCGGTGGCACGAAACTTGAATCAGAAAAGCCGCGATCTCCCTAGCTTCCCGTTAATGGCATGGACAGCGACAAGCCTGTTGGGATGCTGGATTGGCGTTGTTTTAACTCAGCCTGCGATCGCGCAAATTACTCCCGATACTACTTTGGGTGATGAAACGTCGGTATTGACACCGGGCGATAACCCAATAGACATTATGATTCAAGGCGGCGCTCAACGGGATTCTCACCTATTCCACAGTTTTGAACAGTTCAATGTGGAAAATGGACAACGAGTTGATTTCGCCAACCCTGGAGGGATTGAAACCATTTTCACTCGCGTCACCGGTGAAAACAGTCCGACAAATATTCTGGGAACCTTAGGCGTCGATGGAGCCGCGAACCTAATTCTGCTCAATCCCAATGGTATCTTTTTTGGCGAAAATGCTCGATTAGATGTGTCCGGTGCATTTCGAGCCACGACAGCAGATAGCATTATTTTTGAGAATGGGCTGGAGTTCAGCGCCACAAATCCTCAAACCCCGTCCCCTTTGCTCACCGTTAATGTTCCCATCGGTTTGCAATTTGGACCTAATCCCGGCACTATTGTCAATCAATCCGTTGCCCAAAGTGGGGATGAAGTCGTGGGTCTAGAGGTGCAAACTGGTCAAACTTTATCCTTAATTGGTGGAGATGTGGAGTTAGCAGGGGGTCATCTAACCGCACCTGGGGGAAAAATTGAACTCGGTTCTGTTTTTAATGGAGAGTGGAACCTAAATTCTCCCCAATCCTCATTCCCCAATGCGACAAGTTCTACATTAGGAACGATTCAACTAATAGAACAAGCTACTGTTAACGCGAGTGGTGAAGGCGGGGGTGAGATTCTGGTACAAGGGCGACAAGTTTCCGTCCAGGATGGGTCACAAATTCTGTCAATTACCCAAGGATCTCAACCTGGAGGTAATTTAACCATAAACGCTTCTGAGTTAGTCGAAGTCGTCGGCGCTTCCCCCAATGGTTTTCCCATCAGTAGTATCAAGGCAAATACAGTCGGTGCTGGATCAGGGGGAGATTTAACCATAAACACAGGACAACTGCGGGTACAGGGTAGAGGCTTAGTCTCCACCTCAACCTTTGGAGGTGGAACAGGAGGAGATCTAACGATTCGGGCTTCAGACTCCGTAGAACTGAGTGGTTCGGGATTTGAGGCTTTGCAGTTCAGCATTATCTTAAGGGCGTTAGCCACACCCGACTCATTGACACCCGAACTATCAGCACTACTAAAGGGATTAGGTTTACCCCCCCCACCCTTAAAGGTGTCCGATATAGAAAAATTTGTCGGAGGCGGACTTTTAGCGGGTACTCAAGGAAGTAGTGCATCAGCATCAGCCGGTCGTTTAACCATTGATACAACTCGCTTGGTGATGCGGAATGGCGCGATCGCGTCTACACCCACAGGCGGTGCGGGGAGAGGGGGAGATGTCTTGGTCAACGCTTCTGAATCCGTGGAAATATCCGGTTCGGCGTTTGTTACTGGGGCGTTTCAAGGAACAACAGGCGATGCGGGGAATATCAGGTTGAATACGCAACGCCTAACCCTAAAAAATGGGGGACTCCTGCAAACGATTACCTTTGGTCAAGGCGATGGCGGAAGTTTGCAGGTGAACGCCTCTGAGTCTGTACAAATGGACAGTACACCCATTGGTGCCCTGGCTCCCACGGGGATTTTTGCCAACAGTATCTTTGGTACAGGGACAGGCGGCGACATCACCGTAAATACACGCCGGATAATTATGCGCGAAGGGGCGCAAGTGGGAAACCAGACAGGTGCATCAACGGGATTAGGGTTAATTCCGGTCGGGGGTCCAGCCGGAGATGTTGTCATAAATGCAACTGATTTTATTGAAGTTGACGGTGTATCCCCAGATTCTCAATTTATTAGTGGTCCAGGAACCACCAGTTTTAGTGGGGCGCCCGCAGGAGACACAACCGTTTCCACCCGAAATATGATCATTCGCAATGGGGGCAATATCTCAACCACCACTCTGAGTGCAGGAGATGGAGGCAGATTGACGGTTAAGGTGTCGGATACCCTGGAACTCGTTGGTACGGGAAACTTTACGGGTGGAGGAGTCCTCGTAGAAATTCCTAGTAGTTTGGTTTCTTCCTCCGGACGTGCTGACTTTCCCGCCTTGCAAGCCACGGGTGCGGCGGGTGTTTTAACCGTAAATGTAGGTCAACTCATTATCCGAGATGGGGCACAAGTTGCCGTGAATAGTCTGGGTTCTGGGGATGCGGGTACCTTAGAAATTGTCGCCGATTTGATTCAATTGGACAATCAGGGAACGATTAATGCGGCGACGGATTCGGGTCAAGGGGGTAACTTATCCCTAAAAACCCAAAACTTAGTAATGAATCGAGAAAGTCAAATTACCACCAATGCCGGAAATACAGATGGCGGTAATATTACCATCATCACCGATACCTTAGTCGCTCAAAAAAATAGCGATATTACTGCCAATGCTCAACAAGGTCGAGGTGGGCGGGTTAGTATTACAGCTCAAGGTATTTTTGGTACGGAGTTTCGGGAACAACTAACGCCCCTAAGCGATATTACCGCCACCTCTGAATTAGGACCTGAGTTCAGTGGTACTGTGAATATCGTTATCCAGGGTATTGACCCCTCTCAAGGATTAATTGAATTACCCGACAATTTCACCAATCCCAGCGGACTTATTGCTCTTGGCTGTGCTGCTGATGAAGGAAATTACTTTTCCCTAACTGGACGTGGTGGCTTACCTGCTAACCCGACTCAACCCCTTGCCAGTGAGACGGTGTGGTCAGATGTACGCAATTTATCGGTGGCGTCTTCCCCATCGCCTGTCGCTAAAACAGAAAACAATTTCCAATTTTCTCGACCTAATCCTCAACCTCAAATTATTGAAGCGCAAGGCTGGATTGTCAATGAAAAAGGTCAAGTTGAATTGGTAGCTAATTTACCAGAAAGTTCCCCTCAAAGTCCTCGATATAAACCACAAACTTGTTCACCTTAAGGAGGTAGAAAAATTAACATTAATGGGGGGGAATCGTCATTGGTCTGATGTCCTTAGTTCTGACTGGGGCTCATCTCAAATCAAACAAAAAACCTCTGCGTCCCTCTGCGTAAACCTCTGCGCCCCTCTGCGTTAAAAAAACATAATTCCGATGCTAACAGACTAGTCAGGGCGGGTTTAGGAAAATTCGAGGTTTCCTCCTGAACGTTAAGACAGTGCCAAACTCCCTCTCAATACCATGAATGATCACAATTGGGTAAAACTATGAAGTGGGTTCGTCAATTCTTCGGGCTACAGGTTCGGTCGAGTTTTAGACAGTATGCTTCCTCTGTGATCCTGTTTGGGCTAACCCTGTTTCTCGTTACCAGTGTATTACCCGGAATCTCATATCCAGTTGAATCTTTACACATTAGTGGAGACAAGGTAGAAGGCAGATGGCAGAGGGAACAAGGGCGTATTGCCCAAACCGATAAAAGCTTACAGCTTAGAGATACTAGCAACCGCTTAAAAAGCCAAACCCCAAACGCCAAAATTGCCAATTCCCCAACCCCCCTAGAACAAGGAATTGCCGCCTTTGAAGCAGGACGTTTAGCTGAGGCTGTTCAACTGTGGCAACAAGCCGCCCAAGACTATGAAGCAAAGAGCGATCGCCTAAATCAAGCCCTAAGTTTAAGTTATCTATCGTTAGCTTATCAAAACTTGGGACAAGTCCAGGAAGCAGAACGGGCGATTAGCCAAAGTCTTGATCTGTTGCAGCATCAAAACAATTGGGGCTCAGGGGGGTTGGCGATTCTGGGTCAAGCATTGAATACTCAAGGACGCCTGCAACTCACCAAAGGACAAGCTGAAGCCGCCTTGGAAACCTGGAAACAAGCCACTGACGCTTACACCCGCGCCGGGGATGAAACTGGAAAACTGGGAAGCCAAATTAACCAAGCCCAAGCCTTGCAAACCTTGGGACTCTATCGACGGGCGCAAACACTCTTAGAACGGGCAAATCAACAACTCCAAGCCCAACCTGACTCCCTGCTAAAAGTTCAAGGATTGCAGAGTTTAGGAATTGCCCTGCAAGAGCTGGGTGATCTTAAAACGTCCCAAACCCTTTTAACCCAAAGTTTAGCGATCGCCCAAAAACTAAACCCAACTCCCGATACGAGTGCGATTCTGTTGAGCTTAGGGAATGTGGCGAGAGACTTACAAGAAGATGACAAAGCATTAGATTATTACCACAAAGCAGCTAAAAATGCAACCGATTCGCTGATCCAAATCAAAGCTCAATTGAACCAACTGAGTCTGTTGATCAATACGGAACAAGAGGAAGCCGCGATCGCACTATTACCGCAAATCCAAGTTCGCCTCGCCACCCTATCCCCCAGTCGGGCGGCTGTTTATGCTCAGGTGAATTTGGCAGACAGCCTGATCAGGATGGCAAGCGATGTAGAGACGTGCCATGGCACCTCTGGATGTCAAGTTGTAGGGGCGGGTTTGACCGATAACCTTACCCCAGAAACCGACAATCCCGGAAGCGCTAAAGCGCTGACTACGAACGGCGCGATCGCACAATTATTAGCCAAAGCCATTCAACAAGCCAGACAGATTCAAGACGCTAAAGCTGAATCCTACGCCTTGGGTCAATTAGGCAAACTTTACGAACAAAAGCAGCAGTTAGCCGAGGCGCAAAAGCTGACGCAACAAGCGCTGAGTTTGGTTCAAGGAATTAATGCTGGCGATATTGCCTATTTATGGGAATGGCAACTGGGTCGGATTCTGCAAAAGCAGGGAAATACCCAGGATGCAGTCGCCGCTTATACCGTAGCCGTTGAAACCTTGCGATCGCTCCGCAGTGATTTGATTGCCCTGCCAAATTTACAATTTTACTTTCGAGAACGGGTTGAACCCGTCTATCGTCAACTGGTGGGCTTACTCCTAAAATCTGATCCGTCTCAAAAAAACCTGCAAAAAGCCCGTGAGGTGATTGAATCTCTCCAGCTTGCTGAATTAGATAACTTTTTTCGCAACACCTGTATCCAGGCGCAACCCCAGCAAATTGATCAGGTTGATCCCACGGCGGCGGTAATTTATCCAATTATTCTGCCAGACCGTTTAGCCGTGATCCTATCATTGCCGGGACAACCCCTGCGCCATTATGAAACCCAATTACCAGAAACAGAGGTCAACAACGCCTTTATCCAACTCCGCAAATTCCTCAATCCCGTGTTGTCGGACAAACAACGGTTACGCTTTTCCCAAGACATTTATGACTGGCTGATTCGACCCATAGAAGTCGAGTTAGCTGACAGTGAGATTAAAACCCTCGTCTTTATCTTGGATGGGGCTTTGCGAAATCTGCCTATGGCAGCCCTTCACGATGGAGAACAGTATCTGATCGAAAAATACAGTATCGCGGTGAGTCCGGGATTGCAACTATTAGAACCGCGTGCGCTAGATCGAGAACGGCTTCAGGCATTAATTGGTGGACTCAGCGAGGAACGTCAGGGGTTTTCTGCCTTACCTGGAGTCGAGTTAGAACTGAGTAAAATTGCGGATAAAGTGCCGTCTGAGATGCTTTTCAATCAAGAATTTACCACAACCACACTTAAGCAGGAAATTAGTGCTGTTTCTTTCCCAGTAGTTCACCTTGCCACCCATGGTCAGTTTAGTTCCGAGGTGGAAGATACGTTTATCTTGACGTGGGAAGGGCAAGTTAATGTCAATGATTTGGATCAACTACTGCAAGTTCGAGAACGAGAGGATAGCCAACCGATTGAATTACTGGTTCTCAGTGCTTGCCAAACCGCAACCGGGGATCAACGAGCCGCCTTGGGATTAGCGGGTGTTGCGGTACGTTCAGGCGCTCGCAGCACTCTGGCAACCCTGTGGTCAGTTCGCGACCAATCAACGGCTCAACTCATGGCTGAGTTTTACCAATCCCTGACTCAATCTGAGAATAGCAAAGCGGAATCTCTGCGTCAGGCACAGCTTTCTATCTTGAAAAACCCTGAGTATGAGCATCCTTATTATTGGGCGCCGTTTGTTTTGGTGGGCAATTGGCTTTAGAGCGGCGCTTGGTGTAATATCATGTCCGCTTGATCATTCGTCTATCATACCTGTAGTGATGGGGACAAAAGCCGTACCCTTGTACCCTTGTACTCTACGGCTGTTTTAATCAAGATTTATATATCCTTTTTTACTCTGATTGCAAAATATTTATCACTAGAAACATTTCTGTAACAGACGTTACTTTGTAACATTTTTCAGCATTGCCGACACCGCACGCCTGAAGGTGTCACAGAACCGACTGTAAGGCAACAGGCAATCGAACCTGGAGTAGGCAACAAGTGGGTTCCAGGGGATAAGTAACTCTGTCACACGATAGATATCTGATTGGGTGATTCCGGTTAAGATGCACCTACTCCCTTAATGTAAACACGGCAACGTGGCTACTCTGGCAATTCCTGGCGAGTAAGCAACCCCGGTCTCGCATACACGGAGCTTTAGCCAAATAAGTTAAAGCTGTGCTTACCAGCCTAAGTGCTAAGCGCACTACGTTATCGGCAAGTGTTAAAGACCTACCAGCGGATGCGATAGCCAGTTTGCTGCTC
>NZ_JAVJRX010000188.1:0-24870 GCF_040219735.1 Coleofasciculus sp. G1-WW12-02
GGAGTGTCACCCAGGTGATTATCATTCTCATTCACGTTTTTGTTCTCAATAAGCCTGTCAATAAGCTCTCATCTTTTTGAGGCTTGAGGGGGGAAATGCTTTGCCTGCCAAGCTTTTGAGCTGCTTGTCACCCCTTCAGCATTTTAACATACCCACATAGAGTAGGGACACGACATGTCGTGTCCCTACTTCTTTTATTTATACCCTATTATCGACTCGACGCCACAAGTTGCTGAGGCTGGTAATCGGAACCCTGCTTATTGGCACAAAATCCCAAATCACGCTTTTGTCCCGGTTCAATCACCTGTCCCCAATCCATCGGCGTGACAATATAGTGCGATCCTTTCTGTTGAAAATTCCCATTCCAACTCTGATTAATCGCCGCCTGATTCAGGTTAAATTGCACTTGCCAGTCGCGCACTTTGTTATCCGTAGGATTGATTACCGCTAAACTCATGCAAAATCCCTCTTGCCAATCGGATTGTAGATTAGAGACGACTTTTAATTGGGGTGGAGTGGTGGGAATCCTAACGGCGGGGGAAAACTCAGAGTTAGGGCTAACCGCTACTGCTGAAAGTTGTCGCGGCTGATAATCCGAACCTCGCTTATCAGCGCAAAATCCCAACTCCTGGCTTTCTCCCGGTGCGATCGCGCGTCCCCAGTCTAAGGGTTTTCCGACATACTCTGAACCCTGGGCTTTAAAGTTCCCATTCCACGTCTGACTAATTGTCGCCTGATTCATCTGGAACTGCACTTGCCAATCCTTCACCGCCTGATCTGTGGGATTGCTTACCTCAATACTCAAACAAAACCCATCTTGCCAATCTGATCGCATCGTCGAAGTCACTTTCAATTCAGGTTGACGGGGACGGGGTTTGGGGGTGGGATTAATCCCTATGGACGGACTCGGTTTAATATTAGGAATTAACGCGGTTGCGGGCTTATGGGCAAACCGAGTGGCAATTAGGACTCCTTGCAGTAAGTCTTGCTTCGGTTCCTCCACCGTCAACCAGTCATCTTTGAGCAGTCCTCCCGTATCATCACTATTGGGATTCCAACTCCAGTAGGCAAAACCCAGATTCTCTTTCTGCACAAAATTAATCAGCTTCCGTTGCCAAACGCCTTCCTTGGATTGGGGATCAACTTGTCGTCCGCCAAACTCCCCGATAAAGACCGGCGCGATCCCTTTTCTAGCAATATAATTCCAGCCAATTTCCCAACGACGGGTGAGATTTTGAGGAAAACTCGGTTCAGAAAACCAGGGTTGATCAAAGACACCAGCACCGTATTCATGGGGGGAATACACCACTTTGTTGGCACGGGACAATCGCACTGGGAATCGTTCCACGCCCTCTAAATTGGCGCCCATCCAATGAATGTCTAGTTTTTGACCAGGAACGTTATTTTCCACCCCTTCGACAACAATTAACCAATCCGGGTTTATCTCCAGAATCGCATTCCCAGCGCGTTCCGCCGCCAGTCGCCAATCGGTTTCTAAATCCCCAGTTCCCCAACTGGCGCGACCATGGGGTTCGTTTTTCAGGTCAGCCCCAATCACATTTAATTGATTTTTGTAGCGTCTGGCTAATAGTTTCCAGGTGTCGATCCAGTCTTCCTCTGTGAAGCCATCACCGTACCACAATTCGGGAATCCGTTCGTCGTTGAGTCGGTGCGAGTCCAACAGAATCATTAACCCTTGGCGATCGGCTTCCTGGATAATCATATCCATCACCTCTAGGGGCGATTTTCCTTCCAGTTCGGCATTCGCACCGATACTGTAGTCAATACCCGTCACGTCTTTTGATCTGAGGGATTTTACGGCATAAGGAAGTCGGATCATGTTGTATCCTAATCCTTTAATCTGAGCCAACATATCTTTGTAGTCCCGTTTCCACAAACCGTGGGGCGCGTGCATTTCGGTTTCAATACCAAACCAGTTCACGCCTCGCAGCAGGACGGGCTGACCCGTCGCATCCACGATTTTCGCACCCTCGGTCGAAAGGGGGAAGGTAACGGTAATTACTGGATTATTCGTCGCCGCCACGGGTAAATCAGCCGACCAATCTACGCCCATCACCAGTGACAAGAGGAAGGCTAAGGCGAAACAAATACCTCGGCGCAAGCCCCGGTTTCGCATCCGGTATCTGTTGGTCTGAGTCTGTTGGTCTTGGACAAATGGGGAAACACCCCGAGGCGTGTCTCTACACCGATCTGGGTGGCGTGGTGATGTCAAGAGATTCCACCTCCTGCGTAGAAACAGGGATAGGGTGTGGCTAATGGATAAGAACGGGTCTCGGAAAAATTTATACATAGTGCTGTGGACATCCGAATCAGAAACGGTGATGATTTCAACCTCGGCTTGGCAATTCCTGTAGGTTGCGGTGGACTTTTATTCCGATCGACTCCTCAAACCGATCACTTTCCTGTCTAGTAAACATTCTAGATAAAGTCTAGGGGTTACAGCCAACTGGCTTAAGGTTAAGAACTCAGCCAAAAATTGTGAGAATAGGGTAGAGCTTGGTCGTTTTTGGTTAAGACTGTTGATTAACCTGTCAAGTTTGACCAAAAGTCACGCTCTTATGTTCCATCGTATGAGTAATATTTTCTCTCTTAGAACTTTAATTGTAAAGCTATTATGAATATGTAAAGTCTTTGTAAAAATACGGATTACTTGCCGGATTTTTAATCGAAACTTCATAAAGATATATGGACATATTCTGATACAAAGATTAACCTAAAAATAGAACTCCTTGACGTGCTTCTGCCAATCGGAATTTCTCTCGCCAAATCTTAATAGTAATCAGCAGTAGGACGACTACTGTAAATTGTCACGAGGAACTATACATTATGACGGGTTCTCCACTACAACGATTCGTGCTTATACCAGCGGTTATTTCGGCAGCAGTCTTTGGTGTGTTGACCTTGCCCTTAGCTATCTTTGGAGATCAGCCAGTAACCATTCAACTTCAAGATGAACCGATATTTCATGGGCAGCTCAGAGATCCCGATGTGGCAATGCCTTACCTAGGTTTAGCGGCTGTACTCGCCTTAACCGCAGGAACCTCTAGCATCGCCGTAACAGGTTGGCGTCAGTCTGCCCGTAAATCGGCGGCGGCACAAGCCCAACTCTCCAATTTGGAGCAAAATTTGAAAGAACGAGACCAATTGTTAGAATCTCTCAAAGCTGAAGAATCTCGATTAACCGCCTCTGGCTTAGCTTCCTTTTTGGATGAAGAACTCCAAAGCGAACTCCAGGCGTCTTCACAACACAAGCAGACTCAATCCGAATCAGAACCACCACCCCAACAGAGTCAACCGGAACCCGCCTTGTCATTACCCCAAACGACTAAACCGGAACCTGTACCGACTCCTCAGCCAGAAGTCAAACCAAAACCTGCACCGTCATCCCCTCCCTTTGTGATTAGTACCTCCCTGGTGACGGCACCTTCTGGGAGTTCTGCTCAAGCCACAGTACAATCCGCCGCCGCCAAGTTTGCTTCAGCCCAAACCTACATGGCTTATGCGTCCAAAAAAGCCATGAGCGAACCGCAGAATGTGACCCCTGCGCTCACTCCCTCGGACTTAGAAAAACTTCAAAGTCAATTTAAACAGATTAAGGAGCAAATGGAATTTCTGCACAAGGCAATAGAAGCCCAGCAGGATAAAGCACCCGATGCCTCAGGGACACACCCAACACAACTCCGTGTGATTAAGCATTGGTCTGTGGAAAAAATTTCTTAGCCTTTATTACCCCCTGCAAGAGGCGATTGAAATCGCTGCTACACAAACAAAGTCCGCCTGCGCGGACTAGGTTAGAACGAGGGTAGCATTCCCCGGATTTGGTATAACCCCTTCGCTTCGCTCAAGGGCAGGCTTTGGGCTAGGTTTGATCTTGAAGCTGGTTGGAGAGCATAGAAATAATTTGATCCACTTTCCGGCGATTTTGTTCGCCAATCCATAACGGCAGGACTTGAGTCTCTGCTAATTGTAAGACCAGGGACATAATTTCGCTGTTCGATGCTTCTCCGTGGAGAAGTAAGACTAACATGGCTTGATGTTCGTCTGCCATGCGTTTCGCTTGCGGCAAAATCTCTAAGGACTTAGCCCAGTGGACAGGGAACATCAGGTGAGGCGGTTGATTAGCTCCAATGTCAACGAGGGTTGCCTCTAAAATGGCACAAGTCCCGTCCTCTTTTTCATACCAAGGGCGACTATTTTGGGGAGAAGCTGCTTGTGATTGCATAAGATTGCCCATTGATTGTCTGAATTATTTTTTTCCTATTTAATCAAATTTTTATAAAGATTGTCGAGCTTATCTC
This sequence comes from Coleofasciculus sp. G1-WW12-02, assembly GCF_040219735.1. Lineage (NCBI taxonomy): Bacteria > Bacillati > Cyanobacteriota > Cyanophyceae > Coleofasciculales > Coleofasciculaceae > Coleofasciculus > Coleofasciculus sp. G1-WW12-02. The sequence goes on from NZ_JAVJRX010000188.1 coordinate 4,320, forward strand.
AAAAAAATACCGTGGAATTACAGACAGGATAATTTCCGAAGAAATAAAATTAAGTAAATTCCACGAGTTTGATTGGTTAATCCATGGATTTCCTTAAAAATTTAATTGATTAAATATGAGGGCGAGTCGCTGGACTACTGTAGATGGGGCAATCGATTACTGAGGTGACTCGCCCTTAAGCCGATCAAGCGCGATCGCGCTCTTCCTGGGCAAAACCAAAACACAATGGAACCAAGCCTCTTCGCGAGAGTCATCTAGAGGATTAACCCCTCATTCAGCTCGAACTGAGCTACCCTAATTAAACAGGTAGAGCAAACTAGCGCCACTGCCTCATGGCTACAATCAAACCCTAACGAGCAATCCCTGGAGATCGGCTGATGAAACTGCTCTGGAACTCCCTCCTACTCTCCTTAGGCATCCTACTGCCAACTTCGACCTCTATCGTTTTAGCCGAGTCTGCGAAAACTCCTGAATCCATTCGTTCTACTCAAAATCTAACCGTTTTAGATTCCCACAGTGAGCCAACGGTTCAGACGCCAGATCCCCTCCATCACCAGATGTTGATCGGATCGCCTGAACAAGTCGCGGTTGAATACCAATTACCCGCAAACACGGCTGAAACTATTGTCATTCCAGACAGTTTCCCAGCCGCTTCCGCTTCAGTGATCGTCGCTGAGGATTCCTCGGAAACGCCAGAAACTATCGTCATCCCAGATGCTTTGCCGCGTTCAACTCCTTCAGCCCCTGAAGAGGAAACACCACCAGAGTTAAATACTCAATCCCCCTCATCTACAGTTGAAGACTCTACCGAAGTAGAGACAATAGAAACCCCAGAAACCGTCAGCGATGACTCGGCTGATGTAGAAGAGGACACAGAAACCACGGCGGAAGACTCTACCGAAGTAGAGACGACACCAACCTCACAAACCCCCAGCGACGACTCGGCTGATGCAGAAGAAGACACAGAAACCGCAGCCGAAATTCCAGAACTGACACCCGAACAACGGGAACGTCAACAGAAGCTGATTGAAGCCGATCGCCTCTACATGAGCGGTCAATTTACCGCCGCCCAACAGCTTTATCAGGAAGCGAAAGCCTCTTTTGAAACGGAAGCAGCCCCAGACAAACCCACCGCTATTTATCAACCTAGCGAACTCTCACCGGCTGGTGCAGTGTACTGGCGTCAGTCGGAGGAAGGGTTAGAACAGCAGCTAGAAACCAAAACTCTTATCCCCCTCCAGTTTTTAGTCGAACAGCAACCAGAATTTATTCCGGCTCATCTACGCTATGCTCAAGTCCTTAAGGAGTATAACCGTCAAGATGAGGCGATTCAGATATTGGAGCGGGCGACAACCTTATATCCAAATGAGCCGGATTTGATTAAAGCTAAAGTTATCGCCCTAGCCGAGACGAAACGCTGGTTAGAAGCTTCTCTAGCCGCCCGTCAGTTTGCCATGCTTAACTTCAATCATCCCCAAGCGGAGGAGTTTGAGGTGCTAGCGGACGAGAATTTAGAACGGTATCGATCGCGCCTGCGGAGTGAACTGAGGGGAAACGCGATCGCGAATGTGGTTACGGGGGCGTTGGGTTATATTTTTACCGGAAATCTCTTTGGTCCGATTTCGGCAATTGAAACCACCACGTTAATGCTGCGCGGTGAATCAGCCGTGGGTGAAAGCTTCGCCGGAAGGGTACAAAAGCAACTCCCCATGGTTGAAGATGAACAGGTGCTGGAGTATGTGCGGGAAATTGGCAACAAACTCGCGATCGTGGCGGGGCGGGATGAGTTTGAGTATGAGTTTTATGTGGTCATGGATGACCAACTAAATGCTTTTGCTTTACCAGGTGGGAAGGTATTTGTCAATGCTGGCGCGATTCTGAAAACGGAATCTGAGGCGGAGTTGGCGGGGTTATTGGCTCATGAACTGGCTCATGCGGTATTATCCCATGGCTTTCAGTTGGTGACAGAGGGGAATTTGATTGCCAATGTTACCCAGTATATTCCCTTTGGTCGCACCGCCGCGAATTTAATTGTTCTCGACTATAGCCGAGACATGGAACGTCAAGCTGATGCGTTGGGGACAAAGATTTTAGTCGCTAGTGGTTATGCGGCGGATGGACTGCATAATCTAATGATTACTTTAAATGAACAAGACCGCGATCGCCCCTTATTTGCATGGCTCTCCACTCACCCGAATACAGAGGAACGGATTAGCAATATTGAAACCCTAATTGAGCGCAATGGGTACAACCGTTATACCTACGAAGGCGTAGCCCGACATTTGGAAATTCAAGAGCGAGTGGCGCAATTACTTAAGGAATACGAAGCGCAAAAAGAGTGCGAGGAAAATGATGATCAGGAGTGTGAACAGGAGGAGGAAACCTCAGAAGAATAGACGTTTGTTCCCTTCGTTCGTAGTCAGGGCTTTAGCCCTTATTTGGGATAAATGACAAAGGACGGATGGCTCATTATAGCGGTTCTCAAATGGGTGCAATACAATTTGGGGCTTTATTCACACCCTTGCTCAGAGGTTTCACCATCTGGCATAATCACACCGCAAAGGTTAGCCCGTCTAAGGTTTGCATCAGTCAGATTGGTTAATCTCAAATAAGTCCCCCTCAAATCAGCACCTTTGAGATTCGCATCGGTCAAATCTGCCCGTCTCAAATCGGCTTGTGTGAGATCCGCCCCTCTCAAATCCGCATCTCTCAAGTCAGTATCTCTGAGATCAGCGAATTTCAAGTTTGCATCTCTCAACTTCGCCCCTTCCAAGTCACATCGGCGACAGGCTCCAGTTTCCAATAACTGGCGAACCTGATCCGCATTTTCTGCCCGAATGGGAGTCACTAATCCTAATCCAGTCAGAAAAAAAATCATTATCAAAATTTTTGGGTACATATTTTCTTTCCTTGTCAAGTATCTCTAGATGCATTGTGCCAAAATATACGGTATGGATTTCTTTATATTGTCCCGAATCATCGAATCAATTCAATCCAACTGGTTAACTCTCCAGCAACTGAGTTCGCTACCCTGAAAGGTAGTAACATACAAGAGCTTAAGGATGAACGAACCAATTCGCACAGAAGAAAGCTTCGAGGAGATTAACGCTAAAACTGTTCCTCTAGAAAATGAGTTACAGTCTATTGAACCTGAGATTGGTACCACAACCCAAGTCAATGTCGAAGAATTCACCATTAGTGGCGATGACTTAGTGGGCAAAGTGAGGGAACTGATCCATCAGGGTAACATTCGCCGGATTATCGTCAAGAACGAAGAGGAGCAAATCTTAATCGAAATTCCCCTAACCGTTGGCGTCGTGGGTGGAGTCGTTGGTGTGACGTTGTTTCCCGTCATAGCCGCTGTCGGCGCGATTGGGGCGCTCGTTGCTCGTTTGAAACTTGTTATTGAGCGACGAGAGTAGGCAATCCGCGTCGCGTTAAGACTGGTGGGCATTGCCCACCCTACGGTACTATCAAGGTTTCGGCGATCCCAAAATGCCAATTTTCACTGCCAATCGTTTGAAGTGTAGGGGCGGGTTTTACTACTATCATTTATTTTGCACCCATAAGTAACTAAACCCGCCCCGACTTAGTTTCCCCTCTCGCCCATCAGCGCAAGAACTCTGAGGGCAAAAGCGGTTGATTTGTTTGTTCAGTTTTCAAAGGTTGCGGACGCACATTCTTAGGCGCTGGGGATTGTGGTGGAAGTTCATAGCGCTCCTTTCCCCAACCCCAATTCATATCTTCAGGTTTAACCACAGGGGGAGTTTTTCGACCCGTTGGTAGAGGAATCCGTTGGCTTTGAGTGACCTTGACATAAGGCTGACCTTCGTTACTAAAGCGAACCAGTTGACCTTCAAGTTCTGGTGTCTGGATGGTTTGATTTTCTACAGTTGGCAGTTGACCCTGTGGATCAAATAATGCCACAAATGATACATCAGCAGAGGGTTGTAAGGAGTCACCAATGGGTGATTGCTCCAGTTGCCATGCTTCCCGAAAATGTCCATCGGGCGCTACCTGCCATAAATTTAGCGTGGCTTGCCATTTTCCGTCCTCAACCCTGACCACTTGACGATCGAGAATGGAATAAGGGGCATTCGATTCATCGCCATACACCGCCTGATCAGGGAAGCGTAAATCGCGAATTGCGGCTACTGTAATTTGACTTTGATCAGGGAGATTGGTTGTGCCACTTAAGCTGTAGAGTCCAGGACGCCCTCCCGCTTGGGTGTTGAGGGTTAAATTGATCTCTTGTGAGTCTTGAAATGAACAGCTTGTACACCAAAGCAATAGTAAGACTAAAATCGTCCAATTCCGTAAAAAAGATAGGGGGCGCATTTTAAGGGCAGACGGTTGGTAAGATTGACTGAGCATAGTCATTTTTCATTTGTCATTCGTCATTTGTCTTAGGAGCCAAGTATTCCCCTGTAGGGGCGGGTTGAGAGACTCAAACTAGCTTGTCACTAATAACTGAGCAACAAAACCCGCCCTTATTCAATTGTCGAAGCCAAGCCTTCGTCCTGTAGGGGCGTAGATAAGTCATAAATTTTAGGAAGCAAAATGCTTCCACTACCAATAATTTTGCTGGATTGAGATGCTTCCCTAACTAACTACCTCTGGAACAGGATCAGACTTGATCGCTGAACCAATGATATAGTAGTCCTATCGACTGACTATCATAGCAATTTTATGGGCGTACTGTGTAGGGCTGTACAGTAAAATCTTAAATAGGAAATTATTAATAGTTGATTTATCAAAAAATAAATTTATAGATCAATCATATAATCAAGACACAATCGTGTCCCAGCTTTTAGAGTTGGGCAAAAAGTGGCGAGCTGACTCAGTAGATATAACTGATGGTACGAATGAAGACTACAGTTGGCGGCTCAAACGGCGACTGATGAATTGATTAGAAGCTGGGCTTTGTGATCAGGAAATGCAACGCGATCGCGACGCTGTGGTGATTTACTATTGGTGGGATTGAAGGTTAACCCCAGAGTTCCTTGTCCCCTACTGTACAATACAATGATTGAACAAGCGAACGTGATCGGAATAACGCGCTAGCAGAATGGTGGCTTAGAGCATGGCTGATCCAAATTGGGAAACCCAGAAGACGTTTCTCTACCAATTGTTGTTGGTTAGTTTAAACAGCAACAATGATGTATCCGTGGTGCATACAATCCTGGCGGAGAACACAGATAAGCTGAATGAGACGTTTGCCCTTGTACTGCAAGAATGGGCGATCGCGACTTTGGCTGAACTAGACGATTATCACAAGCCGGATATAGCCAGACGCCTACGGGGGATTAGTCAGTTGATTAACCAGTTTCCTGGGGGCGATCGCACGGATAATCTGGAAATTGTCCGCATTGGCTACGAAATTGCCGCTCAGGTTTTTACTCAGACAGATGCTCCCCTGGATTGGGCGCAAAATCATTATGATTTGGGGTTAATTTACCTAGAGCGGAGTAGGGGCGATCGCGCCAGGAACCTACGCCAAGCCATTCAACGATTTGAAGCCACTTTCGCTGTCTACACCTGGGCTGCGTTTCCCGAGCAACGAGCCAAGGTAGAAGTGTATCTGGAACGCGCCTACCAGGAAATTCGACACCATGAGTTGATTGAAGCCAGTCATTCTGCTTTATCCCTAACCCCTCCGTTGTCGGAGTTGGGAACCCTCCAAGTCAGTGAAGCCGAAATAGCCGCAATTCAACCGCCTGCATTTCGTGCGATCGCTCAAAGCCTACTCGACGCAGAAAAGTTAACCGCCTTAGAAATTACCCCCGCTTCCCAGGAGGAGGCGAAACCCTTACCCCTGGATTTGCCCCCAGTTCTCCGCTATGCTTTAATGACCATTGGCATCAACTCTCTGTGGTCTCATCAGTACGCCTCATTACAGGCGTTGCGTCAAGGGGGGGATATTTTACTCTCCACCCCGACAGCCAGTGGCAAAACTCTGGCGTTTCTTCTCCCAATTCTGGAAACCTGTCTGATCAATCCCCACGCCACCGCCCTATTTATTTTTCCCTTGAAGGCGTTGGCGGTGGATCAGTTGCGGCAAATTCACGACATTATTGACAATGTGCCGAAGTTTCAGCGGATTAATGTGGTGATGCTGACGGGAGATGTTCCCATGGCTGAACGGATTAAATTATTGGAACAATCGCCGCAAATTGTTTGTATCACCCCTGATTTACTCCACCATCAACTCTTTAAAGCTTTTAAACCGCAATGGCAATCTTGGCAATGGTTTCTGGCTAATCTCCGTTACTTAGTCATTGATGAAGCCCATACTTATCGCGGTAGTTTTGGCGCCCACTTTGCCAATTTAATGCGACGGTTGCGGTTAGCGATCGATCAAAGTGGGGGAGATTCCACTCGATTACAACATATCTTTGCCACGGCGACGATTGGCAATCCCGGCGAATTAGCAGAAACATTTAGTGGAAGACAGGGAAATCTATACCTCATAGAAAACAGTGGTGCAGCAACGGCGGCGCGGACAACTCTCTGTTTAGCCCCATCTAAGTATGCCAATATTGAGTCTTGTGCGATTGTCCTATCTTGGTTAGATCAAGGACTCAAGGGGATCGTTTTTTGTAATAGTCGCATTTCTCTAAAATCTCTATTAAATCAGATCCAAGAAAATCTAGAACAACGGGGACAAGGCTATCTCAAATCCCAGGTTAGGATATTCTACGGTTCGCTGAAGCCCCATCATCGTCGCCAAATTATCCAGCAATTGAGTGCAGGAGAAATTAGCGTTATTCTGGCAACGTCAGCCTTAGAAGCAGGGATTGATATTCCGGAACTGGATTGTTGCTTACTGCGCGGTTATCCCGGTTCACTCATGCAGTTACGTCAACGTCAAGGAAGGGCGGGGCGGAAAAGCCCAGGTTTAGTTATTTTTCTGCCCATTGCTCAAAACGCCTTGGATTATTTTTATGGGAATAACCCGGATTTATTGCTAAGGGGTGAGGTGGAAAGTGCGGTATGTAATCCGGACTATCAAGTCTTCCTCAAACAGCATTTACTCTGTGGGGCTTGTGAGAGTGGTATTCCTTTGGAGAAATTTCATCAGTATTTTAGTCAGCCAGCCGCAGACATTGCCATTCAGTTGATAAATCAAAAGCAGTTATCCCTCTCTCGCAACCAGCACTTGTGGACGAAACCTTACCCTCATAAAGAGGTACAAATGCGAGGAACTAACCATTGGACGGTGACATTAGTAGATCAAGATACGGGGGAAGAATTTGAAGAATTGGATGAAAAGCACGCCCAACGAGAAGTGTTTCCCCAGGCAATTTATCAGCATCAGTCGTCCTGGGGTGAGCGGGTTTGGTATTCTTGTCAAAACCTTGATTTGCAGAACCAAAAGGCAATTTTAAAACCTCTAGACAAAGATCCTAAGCAGTTAACTCGTGCGGAGCAAGAAACCGAGATTGAACTTAAATCTCACTTAGCCGAACCGAAGATTCTGGAGACAATAATTCCGGAAGGACGAATACGCTTAATTCTGGGTTGGGGAGAAATTACTGATTATGTTACTGGATATACACTCTACAGTCTAGAATACGACAAAACCTGCAAAAATTTCCAATGTCGGCAATATCATAAGCCAGTTAAAGAAGCTCAATGTCCAGACTGTCGGCGCAAGACGCGGTTTGCTGAAATCCAGAAACGGATTAAAACGGTGAATTTTGAGGAGCCTTATTTAACCCGACTTGAAGCACCTGTACTGCAAATCGAAGTTAACCAACCTATTAAAGACTATTTGACTCAACAGGTTAAAGGCGTGAAACAAAAAGTGATTCAGCAGTATGGGGAAGATATTCCTAGTGACTATAAATGTCTTTGGTTTTGTCCGCCAGAACAGATTGCGTTACATTCTCTCACTCATCAAATTAATTTAGCTGTACCCTTGTTAATTCTGAGCGAGACTCAGGAGGTGAATAGTCTAATCGTTAACAAACCCAACCGTCAGCAAACCTTACCCACAATTGGGTATTGGTTTGATACAACACCAGGGGGAAATGGGGTATCTGAGGCTATTTTTCATCGCTTCTGGGACTTTGCGTTCAAAGCAAAGGTGTTAGCCGAAGGGTGTGACTGCGATGAGGGTTGTCCTCGCTGTTTGATGCAGCACAGTTGTCCTGAGAGTAACGTGGCGTTGAATAAGAGTTTGGGGCTTTCATTATTGGATATGATCACCCAGGTGGAGACGTTACCTTTGGCTTCTGGAAGTTAGGATAAAAAGCTTTTTTGTTGATGTTATCTGCTTTTCCGTCTATTTTTGATGGGTGTTGGAAGCTCGCATTACACTATCCTCAAATTTTGCTTGGCGATTGGAAATCGCAGCTACACAAACAAAACCCGCCTGCGCGGGTTCAAATCTTTTATTTTCTGTTAGTCCGCGTAGGCGGACTGGGGTTGTATAGCCCCAGAATTCTATTCTGAGGGCATTCTCACGCCACCTGCTGTATCTGAGCAAACTGCCATCGCGTGACACCACCTTCCTCACGGCTAATCAGAATGCCGAACCACTCCAAACGCTCTAAATTTTCTGCAATTGCTTTCTTCTGTCGCTGTCCACCTTTGAATTGAGCGGCAATTTGTTCAATAGTCCACTCGCCACTATTAGAGAGTAACAAATCGCGAATTGCTGCCAGTTGCTCTTTGGGTTTCTTGGGTAAGGTTTTCTGTGCTGCTGGGGTAACTTTTACTTCTTCGGGTTCAATGATACCAGCAATCACCTGTTGCCTTCCGACTTCATCGGGGGCTTGGTATTCTGGACGCAGCCAGCGAATTAATCCGTTGCGTTCTTCTTCGGCGCGTTCGGCGTTGAGGGCGACTAATCGCTCTAAAATCTCTTCATCGCTAATATCATGATGCCATCCGTAGGCATCTAAAACGGCAGCATCGAGTTCATCGTGGATTTGTTTGAGGGTGGAAACTAAGGCTTTATTATTATATTCTCGGTCTTTGTCGGTGAAGGGTTGACCTGTGCGGAGTTTTTCTAATAGGTTGTACATTCCGGTGATGGTGACATCGGGATGTTGGACTTGGACTTGCTTGCGATGGGCGTCTAAGCGTTCGCCTAAGTCACGGATGTTCTGTTTTTGTACAGGGGTGGGGTCAGGGAAGGGGAAGCGATAGAAACAAAGAATATGATTATATACAGGTCTATCTTCCAAAGTAGAGCCTTGTGCCATTGCCCATACAAAATGTACCTGACTTGAAAGCACTCCTAGAAAATAAGCATCCTCTAAAAATATCATCACAATGCCACTTTCAGCCATTACCTCAGAGGATAAGAACCGAAAAACTCTATGTTTAGCTGTCCGAGTTGTAGCAATATACCTGTTTAATCCTTGGATACCATTGCGAATACTGGCGTTAGAACGTCTATATCGCCACCACTCACGCCGAAGTTTTGGATCGTTATTGATGTCTCGCTCAGGTTTAACTTTGTTCAGTAGCCATTGATAAGTTCTAGTAAATTGCAATGATAGTTGTGCCTCAGATAAATGATTAACGTCAATGGCATATCGGGTTTCAGGTATTTGTGAAAAATCCCTACCTGTAAGAAATGGATGTACGACATCTTGATCAATATTTGTTTTTTTGGGTTCAGAAATTAAAAATCCTGAATTACCTAATTCAAAACCTTTAGATGCAAGTTCTTTATGGCTTGATAGCGATTGAGATTTAGTTACATCTGCACCAGCTTGGAGATTACTAAAAATCCGTCCAACATTCTGCGATCGCACTTCAACGTGTTCTGCTACTTCTTCGGGTGTCTTGCCTTCATCCTCAACCACTACAGCCCCCAACTGAGAGGTTTTCACCGACTTTTTCGGATCATCCAACTCAGCCGCCGTCATCGCAATTCTAACCGCCGCCCCTCCATCCACCCAAGGGTGATCCGGAATCGCAAAGATCAGCCGAATAGATTTCTTTTGCTTAACGTGAAAATCGATAACTTTTCGCTGACGAACCTGGCGAATACTATTCGTAGTAATTAACCCAAATCGCTGCACCTTACCCGCCCGAACTAACTCAGCGGCTTTGTGCCACCAATACATCACATAATCAACTGTATCTGGCACATCTTTATAAACCTTGCGTAGCGTTTCCGCGTAGCCATCCCCTAATATTTCCCGCATTCGCGCATTACCAATAAACGGGGGATTGGAAACAATATAATCCGCATCTTGCCACTCAGCCGGACGGGGATTAATATAACAATAAATCGGAATTTGATCCGTTGGGTCTGGTACATCCTCCCCTGTAACCGGATGCTTCATCATCCGCCCACCCCAACGAGTACGCGGCTGCTTTGTTTCTGGGTCAATATCCGGTTCTTTTCCATCGCAAGCCAACACCGCATCCCGATATTCAATATTATGGAACTTCTGTAAAATCGGTTCTGGGGGCGCTGCTGTACCAAAGCGCTTGAAGTGCCATTGTAGATACCCAATCCAGATTACCAGTTCTGCGATCGCGGCGGCTCTTGGATTAATCTCTATCCCCAAAAACTGAGAAGGGTTAACTTGCTCTAAACCCAACTGTACCTCACCCACAACATCCACCAGTCGAGTCACCACCTCAGTTTCCAAACCTTTGAGCAAATCCAGCGTCACATAGAGGAAATTTCCTGACCCACAAGCCGGGTCTAGTATCCGAATCGACCGCAATTCTGCTAAAAATTCCTCAATTTCTGCTGCTGCTTTTTTCTTCTGTGCTGCTGTTGGTTCAAGCTGTCCTTCTTTAAGTTTCAAGAGTCGTTTGAGTTCCGGTTCAATCTCCAACTCCCAACGCTGTCGCAACGGTTCAATTACCACCGGACGCACCAACCTCTCTACATACGACCTCGGCGTGTAATGCGCCCCTAAACGACTGCGTTCTTTCGGGTCTAATGCCCGTTCCAATAACGTCCCAAAAATTGCAGGTTCTACCTGACTCCAATCTTTTTCTGCGGCTTGAAATAATACTTCTAATTGTTTCTTGGGTAGCTCAAATGCCGTAGCATTGTCAAAGAAACTACCATTAAATTGGAGAATTTTTTCAAAGCCAAAGTTTCCTCCAGTATTCATCGTCTGCCAGAGGACTTCAATTTCTGGCTTGAACGTTGAAGGATTATCAATCCAGCGATCTTTCAGCGCCTTTGTAAAGACTTCCCCCTTCAGTAACTTTACATCCTCGGCAAACATCGTAAAAATGCAGCGCATGAGGAAATTAGCTACCATTTGAGCGTCTTGCTTTTGACCTTCCAACCACTTCGCCAGCTTCGCCAAATCCTCTGCCACTTCCCGCGTTACTCTTGCCCGATATTTTTCTGGATTCAGCGCTTGCGGGTCTGTAAAAATTAATACAAAACGCTGGAAAACCTCTGGTTTTAATAAGTCCTCTAATTCAATCCGTTCTCTCGCACCATAGCCGCCATAGTTCCCACTAAATCCAGTCCACACCTCAAAGTGAGAACCAATATCACAGGTAATAAGAAAAGGAGGTTTTGAAGGCAAAAAAGGCGTATAAGATCGAGCTTGAAAAAATGCCTTTTCCATCGCCTTGCGGTAAGTCTCAGTCCCTCGCTTCGCCGTGCCTTTGCCAGAAGTTTCGCCTCCCTGCTTCGCTTCGATTAAAAAATGCCCCTCTTTGTAGAAGTCAGAAAAACGAGTAGTGACATCTCGGTCAGAATGGAAGAATTTAACTTCTTTATCAAAACAATAAGGATCGCCAGGAATATTTCCCTTTGGTGGGGGATTATCTACACCTAGCGCCGTGCATAAATCCTGGAAGAATGATTGGTAGTTTGCTCTCTCATTACCTTGAGAGCCTTTCCATTTTTTGAGAAAATTTTCGACTCGCTGCAAACGTTTTACCTGTGTCATATCATATCCGGTTAAATACTTACACGTTGGTGGAAACAAAGCAGATGCTAGATCACAAGGAGTAAGATTGCAAGGAGAAAGGAAATGATAACTGTTTAGACAGACTTGATTTCACGTCGCCATCCTGGATGCTTGCGGTAGCTATAACCCACCAAAACCTTGAGCAATGGTGCGTTACGCTTTCGCTAACGCACCCTACAATTCGCCTACAACTTTATGGTTAAAAATGATGCAAAATCTGAGCTTACAATCCCAAATCTACCGCCACCCGATGGGCGCAAGCAAACCCAGAAAACGCCACCGCATTCAACCCTTGTCCCGGAAATGTACTATCCCCCACACAATATAATCCTGGAATCGCCGTCCGATTAAACGGCATTCCCAATAACCCCCTTAACTTGCGGCGCGGAATCGGTCCATAGGTGCCATCCTCACGCCCCAAAAACCGCCGATGACTGCGGGCGGTTCCCACTTCCATATAATCCAATCCCGCATCTAAACCAGGAAAAATTGCCTCCAATCGTTCAATAATTTGCCCCGCCGCTTCTTCCTTTTTATCCTCATACTCCTTAGCCGATAATCCCTGCCAATCCTCCATCCAACTGGGCGTAAAGGTATGCATAATATGATACCCTTTCGGTGCTAATTCCGGGTCAAGTAATGTGGGAATAGAAACAAAAATAGTTCCCTCAGCTTCCTCCATCTTGTCCCATTCTTCCAATAAAATATGGTGACATTCTGTACCGAGCGGGAAAACCTTTTCCTCAACCCCTAAATGCAAACTCAAAAAACTGGGTGATTTCTGATACCGCTGCTGCCACTTTTTCTCACCTGTAGGTATCTGTTCTGAGGGCAGTAATTTCTCAAACGTATCCCAGCGCGTCGCATTAGAAACCACTCGCTTTGCCCGATACTCTTCCCCAGTGGCTAACCGCACACCCACAGCTTTGCCCTTTTCGGTTAAAATTTCGCTGACCCTTGCTGAATAGCGAATCTGTCCCCCAGCTTTTTCCAATCCATCAACCAATTTCTGGGCAATTTCACCCACACCCCCTTTGGGATAATTAATTCCCCCATAATGGCGGTCAGAAAACACCATCCCCGCATTAATCATGGGTGTCTTATCAGCAGGTACGACTGACCAACAGTAACATTCCATATCAATAAACTGGAGTAACTGAGGGTCATGAATATAGCGACGGGCAATATCTCCAGCATTCTGGGGCAAATATTTCACCAATCCTAAACAAGCCAAAGGATGCTGAAAAAACACCCGCATCAGATAGCGAGGTTCTTCTAAAGACAGCAAATCCATCGCGTTGAGACAATTAAATACCTTCCAGCATTCATCATAAAATTGACGAATTCCCCGTCGTTCATGGGGAAATTTTTCCGTCAATTCTTGTAAGAATTTCTCATACTCTCGATGAACCTTCAGTTCTAATCCTTCGGGTAAATGGTAGTGAATCTGAACCTCATCGGGAATCGTTTCTACACCAACATTTACCGCGTCTAAGGCTTTGGTCAATAGATTCGTGGTTCCTTCAGTACCCAAACCAAAAATCATCGACGCGCCAACATCGAATCGATAGCCCTCGCGTTCAAAGTATCCAGCACTACCACCCGGAATCAGATAGCGTTCCAGTACCAGCACCTTAGCACCCTTAGCCGCTAGCTGAGTCGCCGTCACGAGTCCGCCAATACCAGAACCAATGACGATGACATCAAATACAGAGGTTTCGTTGAGAGCGTGATCCGTTGATGAGGGAGATTGAGAAGCAATAGCCATGAATTATGAGACGAGAGAGGTCTTTTACAAATTCGAGTTTAACTTTTCTCTATTCTCCCTTCCAGATGTGCCATGACAGACGTACCATGCTACGCAATACTGCTTGGCTAAGCTCTCATTTAATTTTTTCTTACCCATCTCCCCCATCTTCCCCATCTCCCTCATCCCCCCCATCTCCCCCATCTTCCTCATCTCCCCCTGTTCCTGATAACTGATAACTGCTCACTGATAACTGATAACTGCTCACTGATAACTGCTCACTGATAACTGATAACTGATAACTGATAACTGATAACTGATAACTCCCCCATCCCTCCGCACCCCCGCAAAAAAAAGAGGGTGGTTCAGGCTGCTACCGCTTGCCCGTCCCACCTACCAATCCTTAATGAGAGGAGAACACTGAGGACTACTATATCCTTGTTGAAAATAAATGTCAACACTAATGCAAAGGATTAGCAATAAACTAGGAAATTCACCATTTAGTCCAGATACCATCTCGGCAGTCGGGAAAAAAAAGCATTATCATGATTCAGTTTAGGTATTCCTTTGTCGTTATCGGTTAATTTACTATGGCTTTGCAATTACGTGTTTATGTTCCCCCTCACCCCCTAATCAAGCACTGGCTTGGCGTTGCCCGTGATGCGGCGACACCATCCCCTTTATTCAAAAGTGCGATGACGGAGTTAGGGCGCTGGCTCACCTATGAAGCGATTCGAGATTGGCTACCCACGGAAGATTTAATGGTTCAGACGCCCCTAGCCCCTTGTCCAGCCACAATGGTGAATCCAGAGACTCCTTTAGTAGTCGTGCCGATTTTACGGGCGGGATTAGCCTTATTAGAAGGGGCGCAAACCTTGTTACCCTTGGCATCCATTTACCATCTGGGCATGGTGCGCGATGAAGAAACCTTAGAAGCCAACTGTTATTTAAATAAATTGCCCCAACAATTTGCTCCGGGTACACGTATCTTAATTACCGAACCCATGCTAGCAACAGGGGGTACAATGATGTCCGCGATCGCAGAACTGACCAAGCGAGGTGCAGATCCAGGATTTATCCGAATTATCAGCGTTGTCGCCGCCCCACCCGCCTTGCAAAAGTTAGGAGGCGATTATCCCTCCTTAACCATCTACACCGCTACAATTGACGAAGAATTAAGCCAGCAAGGATTTATAGTGCCAGGATTAGGGGATGCAGGCGATCGCGCCTTTGGCACATGATGACAGGGGGGAGTGTTGAGTGTTGACCCTTCGCTGCGATCGAGGGAAGCGGCTTTTGAGTGCCTAGGGGCAGGTTTAGGGACTTTCTGCTTGGCTATTAATGGTAATGTTTGTACAAAACCCGCCCTAACCTAAAACCCGCCTCGTAGAGAACGGGTGGGAAACTTCTACCGTGAAGATATGGCATCCGTGTCAGCCAACCGTTAATCTGGAAAAGCAGTTGCGTTTTTTATTTCAAGGGTACGAAAGGAAAAATGAGTCAGCGCGATGGTTTTACAGGCGGACTTCTCGCGGGAATCGCCATAGGGGGATTAGTCGGTGGCGTTATCGGAGCCATACTAGCGGGACAACGCAATAGTAGCAATGAAGATGCCGATCAGTCTTTACTCAAGTCCCGCCTATCCGAGAAGAAAGCCATGAAGGGCAAAAAGTCTCAACTCAACTCCGAGGAGAGCATTGAAGCGGCGCGTCGCAGTTTAGAAGACAAAATTGCCCAGCTTAATACAGCAATTGATGATGTACGCCAGCAATTAGGTCCAGTGAATGGGAGTACAGAACTCACCGACAGGGAAGGTTCCCTCGATTCCTGAGCCGGAATTGAGGGATATCCGTTAAACTGACTAGAAAGACACTATCTGCCCTCTAAACTTACTAAGGAAGCGAATAAATTCATGAGTGCTACAGAACTGCTAACCGACAGCCTCGCCAATTTCCTCAATATCTATTTACTGTTGATATTTGTCCGCATTCTGTTAACCTGGTTCCCCACCGTTGAGTGGATGAACCGAGTGGCTGAATTGCTCAGTCCAATTACTGACCCTTACCTGAATATTTTCCGCTCCTTTATTCCGCCGATTGGAGGTTTGGACTTATCTCCTCTTTTGGCGATTATTGTCCTGCAACTTATCGCCGGACTGTTTGGAGGCATGGCATAGTCTTGGGTTAAATATCCATGAAAGTCAACAGGCTTTTAGCGGCGGACTTTGCCCGTAAAACCGGAGGCTTTGAATTGTTCAAGCTGCAATGGGGTTGGCTGATTAGCCGAAACCGTAATTCGCACTTCAAAATCACTAACGCCCGGTGGGACTTCATCAATGGCACCCAGCCGGGTACGATTTTGAAAGACGGGATTATGATTGGCATCGTAGATCCGACCAAAAATGTCAGCGTTGATCACGGGTTTACCTGACTTGTTGATGGCTTTGCCTGTAATGATGTAGCAATTGGCAGCTTGGAGGGAACCGGGCGTGACCAACCCTTCGGAAAACTTAGAGGGACATTCTTGGTAAGACAGATCAGACAGTTCAACCTGAACGAAGGCAAACGCAGCAGGGGCAATGACCCCACTGATTAGCCAAAAAAGACAAGCAACTGTAACGGTAGTAAACCAACTTTGAACTCGCATAACCGATAGTAATAATTATCTTAACTGAGTGATTCCATACCTCAGCATAGCGCGAATCCAGCCGCCAACCGTGCGTATTGTGCGCTTTGATCATGGCATGGAGTACGAGATTCAGGGGATTTATGAATGGAATTCGGTATAACTGGCGTTAGATTAAGTGACATACCCAGCGCCGCCTGAAGGGACGGCGCAAGGTGGCAAGGGCAAGGTAGAAGGACATGATAACTGTTTAGACGGACATAATAAGATTCAGCTATTTGTCCAAAATAGAACAATGATGATAGCAAAACACGCCGCTAGCAAAAAGAAGAAGACGGTTGGGTTAAATGGGTGATTTGGATCAACTGAAATTACAGTTCTTCTGCCACGGTAAGACGGCTGTAGAGACCCTTGGACTCTAATCTCATAAATACTGAACTGAATGCTGGAATCATTCATTAACTGGCAGATTCTATCGGCTTCTGGAATAGCATCAAATGCTGCTGGGGCAAGAATTTTTTGGTTTCCAGCCACTGTAACCCCACCGCGTTCATTTCTTTACGCGCTTGTCTCTGAGTCATTTTATGTAGTGCTTTAATCGGAATCAAGGGATTTTCCCGGCGATATTCCACCAGTACAACTCGTCCACCGGGTTTAAGCGATCGCACGATTCCACTCATCATTTCTCTAGGATAAGCGAATTCGTGATAAGCATCGACCATCAAGGCTAAATCAACGGTTTCTTGGGGTAAATTTGGGTCAGTGGTACTCCCCAAGATTGGCTCAACATTGGTCACATTGTTCTCCCTTTTCAGGAATTCGATCATATCCAGCATCTCCGGCTGAATATCCACCGCCAGCACCTTACCCTGAGGGACAAGGGGACTGATGCGAAAACTAAAATAACCTGTACCTGCACCAATATCTGCCACAATATCCGTGGGTTTCAGGTTCAACGCTTCAATCACCTGCTGTGGCTGTTCTCTCGTCTGGCGGCTGGGTCGGGTCGTTCTAACCAGAGGGCTTCTGTATGTCCCATGACTTTGGCAATCTCTCGACCTTTATAGAATTTACCAATACCATCGGCGCTGTGAACGGGTCGATAATGATAGATAGTGTCCGATTCTGCTGCAGCTGTGGGTAAGGTAATTCTCCACCCACTGACAATTAGTCCGAACAGGAGAACACTGGCAATGATAATAATCTTGAACCTAGGCAAGGGATAATTCTTCATCGGTTACTACTGTCATTGGGCGATCGCGTAAAGAAAGCTAAGACTTGATCCAGATGATCAGTGGCTATTTGGCACTATGGAATTAAATTATCTCAACCTGATGTAATGACACAACCAACACTAAACCAACCTCAGATACCCCAACGTAGTCACACTGACCCACCGGCGCTATGGAGAACAGTTATTATAAGTTCTGTGGCGATTCATCTGCTTGGCGTGGGGTTGCTGCGTCTGGCGCTGTTGGGACGCTTTCAGGACTGGCGGTTGAGTCAACAACTGATTCCCATTGAGGTGATTGCCCTCGCCTCAAATGCTACCATGCCAACTCCAGCGACTCAATCTCCCCCTTCTCCGGTTACTCAAAAAACACCAGGAAAGAGTCGTAAAATTCAAGCCGAGTCAGAACAACCGACAAATCGTCCGAATCAGGCGATCGCAAACACCACTCAGCAAACTCCTAACCCTTCACCTACAAAGGTTTCCTCGCCCAACTCACCGAACCAAACCCCGAACCCATCGCCAACGTCCACCCCATCTGAAGGGACGGGAAAAACCCAGTCTCCTGAGCCATCAGAGGAACTCCTAAACCCGACTACGCCTAGTCCTTCTTCTCCCCCATCGCCAGAGGAACCAACAAAACCCACGTCACCCGGAAATCAGTCCGGCGGGGGTTTCATTGTCTCTATTAATGGACTCATACCCGTGCGTCAGGGTGGTGGTTCTAATATCGATCCGCAACGCAATCCGGGCGACCAATTTGCCAAAATCCTGAAAATGAGCCAACCCCTCTCGGTGGATGAACTCACATCCTTAGGCATTACTCTGGAGCAACCTGTGGTTATCGAGGTTCTCGTTTTGATCACGGATATGGGCAAAGCAGAAGTTCTACCTGATCAGACCCTAGTGCCACAAGGAACCCTCAGTCAAGAGCAAGCCACGAAACTCGCCCAGGAGATTATTGCCGATTGGAGGTTTTCACCAACGTACATGGCGAATAGCCCTGTGTACGGGTTGTACTTCCTGACCCTGGAAATTAATCCCCCGGTGAATTGAGCCGATGATTTTGGTGAAAACTTGCCAAAATTGTGCTATCGTGGTTTATACTAGAAAAGTTATAGCGTCTGCGGGCATAGTTTAGTGGTAAAACCTCAGCCTTCCAAGCTGATGATGCGAGTTCGATTCTCGCTGCCCGCTTCTTAACTTATCCGGCGAAAAGTCCTACGCTGTACCTGTAGGGTCAGCGATCTTGATGAATCTCCCCTAAAAGTGCGGGGATTGTCAAGACTCAAGCCGCAGATACCTGCAATTTATGCTGCCAACTCTGCAAATCAGCTAAAGCGCGATCGCGATACGCCCCATACCGCTCTTTTTTCCCTTTAATCCGTACTTCTAGGGTTGGTAAAATGCCAAAATTAGGTGGCATGGGTTGAAAGTGTTTCGGTGATGCTGAACTAATAAACTCAAATAACGCCCCCATCATCGTCGTTGGTGGTAGCGTAATCTGTTCTAACCCTAACACCAACCGCGCTGCATTTGTCCCAGCTAACCAACCTCCAGCCGATGCGGCTGTATACCCTTCCGTTCCCACCAACTGACCCGCCGCTAACCTTGTCGGACAGCTTTTAAACTGTAGCGTTGGATACAGCAATTCTGGCGAATTAATAAACGTATTGCGGTGCATCACTCCCATCCGCACAAACTCGGCATTTTCCAACCCTGGAATTAACCGAAAGACTCGCTTCTGTTCGCCCCAACGTAGATTTGTCTGAAACCCAACCATGTTCCACAACTGACCCGCCTTATCTTCTTGGCGCAACTGTACTACCGCATAAGGACGCTTATGCTGATTTTCTGTGGCGCGAAAGTCTCCCTGACGGCTATCAAACAATCCCACAGGCTTCAGGGGACCATAGCGCATCGTATCTTCTCCCCGCCGCGCCATTTCTTCAATCGGCAGACAACCCTCAAAAAACTTTGCCGTTTCTTGCTCAAAATCCTTCAATTCCGCTTTTTCAGCCTGACACAATTCTTGCCAAAACCTTAAATATTGCTCCCGATTCATGGGACAATTCAGATAGGCTGCCTCTCCCTTGTCATATCTGGACGCCATAAAAGCGATGTCTTGGTTAATCGACTCCCCGACGATAATTGGCGATGCCGCATCAAAGAAACTGAAATAATCCATCCCCGTGAAACGCTGCAAGTCTTCAGCTAAGGCTGGACTTGTCAATGGACCCGTTGTCAGCACCACAACACCTTCTGGAGGAATTTGCGGCACTTCCCCCCGCCTTAACTCAATCAGAGGATGACTAGCAAGGGTTTCGGTCAAATCGTGGCTAAATACCGCCCTATCCACCGCCAACGCCCCCCCAGCCGATACCGCATGGTTATCCGCTTTACCGATAACAATAGAACCCAGACGGCGTAACTCTTCATGCAACAACCCCGCCGCGCGATCGCTCGATAGCGCCCCAAAGGAATTACTACATACCAATTCCGCTAATTCTCCGGTATGATGGGCAGGACTCATCCGCACCGGACGCATTTCATGGAGTACCACGGGCACTCCCGCTTTGGCAATCTGCCACGCGGCTTCCGTACCCGCTAATCCACCACCAATTACCTGAATTGTCTGTTGTTCCATGTCTTACAGAAGGGCGAAGGTGAAAGCCCTCGTGATTCATCCGAGGGATGAAACCGAGCATTCCTTAAATAGCCGAATTAATTCGGCTATTTTGGTTGGATATTGGCTTAATATTAAGTATAATATAAGCTAGGAGGTGATGCCAGTTGTATGGATGTCAGCAGGTATTATTAAAGCCAGATTATGAGGAAACGGCTATTTTAGATTTTATCTGTTCTGAGGCAAACAAATTAACGAACTGCGGCATATATTATGCGCGGCAATTGTGGTTCAAGCGACGGTATTTAATTGGCAAGTATGACCTAGAAAAAGAGTATAAAAGCCATAAGCATTTCCAGGTATTGCATTCTCAAGCTGCCCAACAGGTATTGAGGTCAGTCAGTGAA